>JAKLIM010000351.1 GCA_022709605.1 Bacteroidota bacterium
ATTTAATTTGCCAAATCGCCTTTACACGGTTGATCGTAAGGCGCTATTTTTGCACAATTAAGTCCGAGACTGTCATTTTCCATGGGGTAAATAGCATTGCCATCAATATCGAATCGTGGCCATAACTGATTTTGATCAACCGGTATAAACTGTATCATATCCCACCAGGCTTGTTGACTATTTCCACTCAAAGCATCCATGCGTAAAGTGTGACGACCTGTATATTCAACTTTTATTGCACCCAAGTTACGACTACAAGCCACACTGTTCTTTGCTTTGGCATTGTATTGTTTCATCCCATTGTTTAAATTAACTTCGGGCGTATTACTTGTGTTAAAATATTCACCTAAATCGAAAACATTAGGAAATACCTGATCTTCCTTGCCAGCCTGCATAAATGTAGTTTTGAACTTGCTGTTTGCACCTCCACGACGCCAGCAGATCCAAACATAATAGATACCTTCGGTGAGAACAGGCGTTTTAATTTCCATCCACTGCAATAAATTTGGTCGCATTGGAATATCCATATAATCGTAGTTTACATATTGTCCACCCTGCTCAGCATAAGATGACATAACGTTGTATGTAATGGTCGGATTATTTTTTCCACCAAATTGAAATTCGGATAATTCACCCGGTTTAAATGTTACCCAAGCACCTCTTCTGCGGTATTCTTTTAGTTTTTTAATTTCAGGTTGTTCGGTCAATTCCCAATAAACGGCTTCAGCGCCACGTTTAACAGGTTGAATGTAACCATCTAAATCAATCATTACACCGTTGTAACAACTCATATCGGTCCATTCGGAAGATTTGTTTACCGTAACACCTTTTTCGAATTTAGTAAGTGACTGATATTCATTCATTATCAAGGAATCCCTATTTGTTTTGAATGTAATAACCTGATTGGTAGCAATTGATAATTCGGCACTTGACATGGAAAGATCAGCAACATAAGCCAAACGATTCAGAACATGATATCGAACATATAAGTCAATTAATTTCGCTTCATCCGAAGCAAAATCGGGCTGAGCAACTTTCATTTTTTCAATAAGCGATGCTCTGTCGGTAATTCCAGCGGTGGCAAAAGATTCATTGCTTTGTAAAATGGCCGTGTACCAAACACCTTCTTGCTTGTTATTTGTAAGTGTATCAACAATTCCGGTTTCAGTCATAATTGATTTGTAAAGCGAGTAATTATCAGGCAATAGCTGAATCATTTCGCCAACTGTTTTAGGATTTGGCACAAGTACATAATCAATTTTATGAATAATTCCATTGGCAACGCGAATGTCTTTTTGTATAATATTGGCTTGTCGGTTTATTCGAATAACAGTTTCGGACGAACCTTCCTGAATGGTTTTAGTGGTAAGAAATTTACCTAACATAGTTGCTCTAACCAATCGACCATCAATAAATTCTGAAGCCGGAATGGTATCACGAACGATGTGAAATTTCATAAACTTTTCTAACTCTTCCACCGATAACTGGCCCAAAGAATCGATACCTGTACGTTGGCAATACACATCAATGGCCTCATTGGTAGGGATAAAACAGGTATTCGTTCCGTAAGCATGCAACATGCCCCTGAAACCGGCTTTGTCGGCAGCTCTCAGAAATTTCGACATGGTTTTATTGGCTTCCTGTTCAATATATTCATCTATCATTCTTTCATCGGATACGATAAAAGTCTTTCCATCCATATACGATTGACATGAATTGAAACCAATAATATAAATGCTGAAAACCAGCATCATAGTCAAACTATTTTTAAAATTAAATTTGATTGTTTTCATGGTTTTTGATTTTTTTATTTGGCGTAAAATTCGTTTTGTTTTAGATTTGGATTTGCTTCAATCTCATCAATAAAAATTGGCCAGTAATGGCTGTTGTGATTGGGATCTTTATATTTGGCAATCAAACTTTGTTGTTTTTCGGGCAATGCGCTGTTAATTGCTAAATTAATGAGGTATTGAATGTTAGTACTTTCGTAATTGTTCCGTTTGGCGTGGCGTAACACATCGTACCAGCGTTTTCCTTCGTACGAAAATTCACGGGCACGTTCGTCGAGAATGGCTTTTTCAAGCGTTTTACCATTTACATCATTCCCAAATTTATACTCCGGAGTTTCTACAGCATTGCGTGCATCGCGTACAATTTTCATCGAAGCAATGGCTTTTTGATAAAAATCCTGAGCGCCTTCATTATGAGTTTGTAACCCAATTTGATTCAATGCTTCTGCTTTCATCATTAATACATCGGAGTATTTGTAACAAATCCAGGGAGCTGTATAATCAATTGTAGAGCGTTGTGCTCCGGATCTGCTCGTTCCAACATATTTCCACAATAAACCGGCACGGTACGAACAACCTGAGCCTCGTACATCTGTTGCTTCGGGTATAGCAGTATAAATTGGTTCGGGAAAAATTAAACCATCAACTATGTCGAGTTTAGGTCGCAAGGAATAATTTGAACCTCCCAGTAGCGTATAGAATGGATTCGTTTTCAGTGTTGTATATGGTATTTCAAAAATAGATTCTACACTTCGACCTGTAACATAAGACTGTATGTACATTTTTTCGGCGTCCGATTCATTCGGAATTGTCACCGTATCAATTGGAACTCCACCTTCGATAACCGGAACTTCCAATTTGTCAATCGGAATCATGCTAAACCTGCCTGAACCGATAATTTCCTGACAAAGCGAATTACACTCGGCATATTTCTCTGTCCATAAATAAATATCGGCTAATAAGGCTTTTGCAGCCCACGATGTGATTCTGTTCTTATTTTTCTCGTTACTGTTATAAGTTACAGGAGCATTGGCCGATGCAATTTTAAGGTCATGTATAAGTGTATCTAAAATTTGATCGCCCGGTGTAGTTGGCAAATAAAAATCCTGATCATCAGACACATATCCTTCGAGAGCTAATGGCACATCCCTGAACGAACGAACCAGGGTGAAATACATCAGAGCTCTTAAAGTTAACACTTCAGCTTCGTATTCTTTCAACTGTTTTGCGGTAAGCGTTGCGTCATTTTCTCTAACAGCGGGAGCATAACGTAATACAATATTACAGTTATTGATAACTGTGTATAAATCTGACCAATTAACAATTTTGCTGGCCGAAGATATTTCGCCATCAAATATTTCGCTGAAACTATAGTTTGGAGCAACTCCATTCTCAAGCATGTCGCCTCTTAATTCGCCCCAAAGAAACATTTTCTCAACGGGTCCATCCAATAACGATGCATAACAACCTAAAACAGCTGAATGTACATGTTCTTTCGTTTTCCAGAATTCCTGACGGGTCACACCATCTTCGGGCGCTAAATCCAGCCAACCGGAACATGAAGTTAATAGCAGTACAATTACTGATATCGAAAGTATTTTAATTCGTTTTTTCATTTTATTTTATCGTATTATTATTAGAATGAAACAGTTAAACCTAAAGAAAATTCCTGTGGCCGCCCCGAACGGGAAGTATCGTAACCCAGGCTTGAAATTCCACTGCGTAACGAAACTTCAGGATCCATGCCTGAGTAATTCGTCCATAAGTAAATATTCTGCATGGTCGCCCAGATTTTTGCATCATTCAATCCCAGTTTATCAGATATTTTTTTATCTACATTATAATTCAAAGTCAATGATTTGAATCGCAGAAATGAACCATCTTCAACAAATCGATCGGAACCTAAGAAATTGTAACCTTTCTGTAACAATGCGCGTGGCAATAAACCATCAGGAGCCAAACTTGCATCTGCGTATTCGTGTTTCCAACGCTTCAGCACAGCAGTACTCTGATTATTAAATCCGTACATACTTTCCATGTCCATACGGGTTTGATTAATAACCTCAAAACCATAACGAAAATAGAAATAAGCCGTTAAACTCAATGATTTCTTATAACGTATTGTTGGTCCAAAACCACCGGTTAATAATGGGTTTACATCGCCCAAATAAACTAAATCCTGAGCATTAATATTACCATCGTGATTTATGTCTTTGTATTTTGCATCTCCGGGTTGGAATTCGTAACCAACAGATGGATACCAGAATCTCATATTTACAGCTTCTTT
>JAKLIM010000352.1 GCA_022709605.1 Bacteroidota bacterium
TACTGATTATTATTCAACTACAAACATTAATCGGTATTATTAAGTTATTAATTTTAAGTTTGAGTTAATATTTTTACTTTTCTGATATTTTTCTGATGACACCGTCTTTGTATTCATATTTCTGACCTGTCTCAGGACAAACCGCTTTTGCTTCGTGATTAAAATTGAGGCGATGACCATATTCGCTCACCCACCCGATTTGTTTGGCCGGATTACCCACCACCAACGCATAAGGCCGTACAGGCTTGGTTATCACCGCTCCGGCACCGATTAAAGCAAATTCGCCAATTTCATTTCCACAAATGATAGTAGCATTTGCACCAATGCTTGCGCCTTTTCGAACCAATGTAGGAGCATATTCATTTTTTCGGTTTACATGGCTGCGTGGATTTATGACATTTGTAAAAACCATCGAAGGTCCCAAGAAAACGTCGTCTTCGCAAACCACACCGGTATAAACTGATACATTATTCTGTATCTTCACATTACGTCCTAAAACTACGCCGGGCGAAACCACAACGTTTTGACCGATATTGCAATTTTCACCAATTTTACAACCCGACATAATGTGTGAGAAATGCCAAATTTTTGTACCGCTACCTATCGAACAATCAGCATCAATTACAGCAGTTTTATGAGCCATGTAGTTCAATGAGTTTCGCGTTTCATGTTCCATGTTTTGCGTTTTACCGATCAATTTTGAAATGTTGCTATACTTCTTTGATGGCTTGAAAAGTCCGGATATATCAGGATATTTCAACGTCCATTTTATAGTTTTAGAAAAAATTTTCATTTCATGTTTATTGTTGATATTGAGAAAAATTGAAATTGAGAAAATAGATAATAAGAAAATAGGAAATTAGAAAAATGAGAAAAAAGTCTTTATTCTTTGCTCTTTGTTCTTTGTTCTTTACTCTTTGTTCTTAACAAACTCAAGCACATTTTTAGTAATAAATTCCAGTTGATCTTTAGTGAGTTCGGTATGCATTGGTAGCGAAAGTACACAATCGCAAAGTTTTTCAGCTACCGGAAAATCGCCCTGTTGATAGCGCAAATCAGTATATGCTTTTTGTAAATGCAAGGGCACCGGATAATAAATCATAGCAGGGATTCCTTTGTCGGCCAAATATTTTACCAATGCAGCACGATCAATATCAACAAGTTGCAAAGTGTACTGATGAAATACATGCGTTGATTTCTCACTTCGTGCAGGAATAATTAATTTCCCGCAATCGCTAAAAGCCTTATCATAAAACGAAGCTGCTGTTTGCCTGTTGGTTGTATATTTATCCAGGAAATTCAGTTTCACATCCAAAATGGCAGCCTGAATACTATCCAAACGGGAATTTACACCCACAAAATCGTGATAATAGCGCACAACCATACCATGATTGGCTATTGCACGCATTTTTTCAGCTAATTCATCATTGTTAGTAAATATTGCACCACCATCGCCAAAACAGCCTAAGTTTTTGCTGGGAAAAAAAGAAGTACAACCAATATCGCCCATACAACCCGACTTAACTTTTTGACCATCAGCAAAAATATAATCAGAACCAATTGATTGACAAGCATCTTCAACCACAAAAAGATTATGTTCTCTGGCAATTTGTAGAATCTCCTCCATGTCGGCATTCTGCCCGAAAAGGTGAACCGGTACGATGGCTTTTGTTTTCGGAGTAATGGCTTTTTTCAACGATTCGATTGAAATGTTGAAAGTATCAAAATCAACATCAACAACTACTGGTGTAAGTCCCAATAATGCAACCACTTCGGCAGTGGCAATAAATGTAAATGTAGGTGTGATAACTTCGTCGCCGGGTTTCAAGCCCAAAGCCATCAATGAAATTTGAAGTGCATCGGTGCCATTGGCTACCGGAATTACATGTTTAACATGCAGATAATCTTCAAGATGTTTCTGAAATTCAGTAACTTTTCCACCTTTTATAAATGTTGTGCTATCAATAACTTCCTGTATTCCGGAATTTATCTGATGTTGTATTTTTAAATATTGATTTTTCAAATCAACCATTTCTATTTTTTCCATAGTAGTTATTCCTCTAATATAAATTCTACTTCTTCAGGTGTCAGCCGAATATTATTTATATATGATGTATTGTTCGATATTTTGAGTTTATATTTTGAATCTTTCGATTGTTTTATTTCGTTGTAATCAATAAGAACCCTGAAATCATTTGCATTATACGAATTGAAATGACTGATGCCGATATTGAACGTAGCTTTCACGACCGCCGGAAACGTACGTACTTTTAAATATTCCGGAAAATTTATATTATTTACCTGAATTTCAGCCGTTTTTTCAGTAAACATTTCCACAAAAAAAGTTACCCTTACTTCATGAGCATTGAATTTTAAAAATTCCGGCTTTTTCAGCTTAACTGTAACAACCGTTGTATCTTTCAGGTTTTTAATTTCAACCGCTTCAGTCAGAATAACATTCAATGAATCCAATAAGTTCTTTGGCCCGTAAACATCGATATATGACGGCTTAATATCCACTTTATTGCTCATCATAAACTGATGTTGAAGATCAATTTTTGTAACTAACTGTACAGGAACTTTTTTTACATGTAATTTTTCGTACTTAATTAAAATCGAATCAGGTTTAATTTCAATCACTTTGGTTGATGGCAATAAATAAGTCTGAAGTTGTCGGTTCAATTGACCCGCATTGACGGTAAATTCACCTTTATTGCTGAATTTATGGTTTACTTCAATGTTCAATGGTTTCAATTTATTATTGGCATACGAAAAAAGATGAATCCCTTCATCGCGTATGTCAACCGAAATATGAGTTGGTAATTTGTTCGTTAATGCTATTTCAGTGGGAATATCAGCATAAATAACAGGAATACTTACATTGATATCTCTGTTTTTATCCAGCGCATTCACAAACCAAAAACCAGCTGACAATGCTACAAACAACAAAAAGCTTAAAACATCCTTTGCGTACAAAAATGATTTAAGCTTTCGTGCCAATAACTTTAAAAATCTATTTATGCTGTTATCAGCCATTTAGTCCGAATTATTTTACGGAAGTCTGAATATCTTCTGGAGAAGCAAATACTGAATTTTTATCTACTTTAATGCGAACATTTTCAGCTATTTCAATAATAACCGTATTGTCATCTTTCATTTCTTTTACTTTACCGTAAATTCCGCCCGAAGTAACCACGCGGTCGCCTTGTTTCATTGCATCGCGCTGTTTCTTAATCTCTTTCTGACGTTTTGATTGTGGGCGAATCATAAAGAAATAAAACACCACAAAAATCAACACCATCATAAATATTCCTGTCATTCCGCTTCCACCGGCTGCAGGAGCAGCAGTTTGTAATAAGATACTTAATAAGTTCATATTTTTCTTTTTTTTATTAATTAATTTACAAAGATAAAAAATTATTTCTTGTTTTCGTTAAACATCATTACTTTGATGAGCTTATTTTCTTTTTTCAAAGTTCCAACAATGTTATCGAGCACACCGTTTATAAAAATACCACTTTTTTCGGTACTGTAATTTTTAGCAATTTCAATGTATTCGTTCAGTGTAACATTTATCGGAATGGTAGGAAAATCCATAAGTTCTGCCAATGCCACTTCCATGATCAGAATATCCATAAACGCAATTCTGTCAATTTCCCAGTTCTTCGTATTTATATCAATCATTTCGCGATATTGCTTACCGTTAGTTAAAACTCCACGCAACAATTTACGGGCAAATTCAGCATCTTCCTCGTCCTTAAACATGGGAAGTAACGATTGATTTTCAGCATTTTCCGAATCAAAGCGTTTTATGGTTTTAATAATAAAACTTATCACCATTTCTACATCATCAACCCAATAAATACTCTGGTCTTCGAGCGAACTATCTAACTCTTCGTTTTGAAGAATTACTTTTTTATAAATTTTTCTCCAGATATCTTTGTCCTGAGTATAATCAGCAGTTGGTGCATTCATATATTCATTATAGAAGGTGCTTTCAGAAATCTCTTCGAACAATTCTTTGATAATTTCGGGATGATTA
>JAKLIM010000353.1 GCA_022709605.1 Bacteroidota bacterium
TATTCATCTTTTTAATTCCGCTGAGCGACTGCTATGCCGCAATATTCATCTATAAAGATGAACAGGGTAAAATGACGCTTACCAATACTCTTGAACCGACGGTATCCAATAAATACAGCGATATGCGTCCAACTGCAACTTTCCAAAGATATGCGGAAATGGTGCGACCCGGAAAAGGTACTTCTACAATCAGGGGTTGATCATTAGCATCTTTTACCTGCTTGATGGGTAAATTATTGAAATTTTGTGCTTCGTAAACTGCAATTTGCTGACCATCGTACGAAAGCGATTGCGTGAAATATCCAAATCGGTAAAGAAAGCCGATAGCTGTTAAATCCACGGCACAATCGCTGGCTTCTTTCAGATAATCGCCCGCTAACACGCCTAAACCACCGGAATAAATTTTCAAAACCTCAGTCAAACCATATTCCATACTGAAATAGGCAACAGTTGGTTTCTTGTTATTCAAGGGAACATTCATGTACGATTTGAAATTATCGTAAACAGAATCTAATACTTTTATAAATTCGTGATCGTTAGCAAGTTTCTGCAGTTTTTCGTAACTGAGTATGTTGATTAAGCGGATTGGATTCGATTGAGCTTCTATCCATGCTTCTTTGTCGATATTGCGAAACATATTTTTTGCATCGCTGTTCCATACCCACCAGATATTGTGCGCAATTTCTTCTAATTTTTTTAAACTTTCGGGCAAGTTTGATTTTACAACCATTTCCTTCCAGTTTGTATCATTTACACTGTTGACTTTAATTTTCATAAATTTATACTTTAATTACTAATTCCTTATTTATAAACACGGTACAAAATTAATACAATACAACTATACAAGTTTAGATATAATTTTTTTTAATATATTAAATCACTTCAATCGTTTGCACAATTTAAGTAACATTCTCAATACAAATAAATTAGGTTGAGAATTATTTCTTATTTAAAATTCTGTTATTTTTATTTTTCAAAGCAATATTGTAAGCTTTGTCGTAGTACAATATAAAATGCTTCCAAAGTGCCCTTTCGGCTATTTCAGCAGCTTTCTTTCTTATTGTTTTAATTTCTTCTTCATCAAATTGAGTGAATTTCAAAATTTTACGGGCAATTTGAACAGCTACATCATAACTGTTATAATCCGATCGGGGAATGACTCCTACTCCATTAATAATCTTATGAGGTTTATGAGCCACCCACTGTCCAAATCCGGATAAATCCGTCGTGATAGTTGGAACTGAAAAAGCGACGCTTTCTAACGGTGTATAGCCCCAGGGCTCGTAATACGAAGGAAAAACGGTAAGGTCCATACCGATTAACAACTCGTAATAGGTCATATTGAAAATCCCATCAGCGCCATTGAGATACGATGGAACAAAAATCACTTTCACCGGAGTTGATTTTTCGTTCAACAAATGAAACCAATTTAATGCACCCATTACATTATCATTATAATAATCATGTAAATCGTGCGTAGTAATACGGTTATATGACTCTAAAACAGTGCCATTTTGCAAACAAGCAGCCAAATCGGAACGATGACCTTTCACCCAGGCAGGAACCATTATGAACGCTACAACCTCCTTTTTCAAATCATTGTATTCCGACAGATATTTCAAGGATTCGATAAAAGTATCTATCCCTTTATTTTTATATTCGTAACGACCGGCGGTTCCAATAAACAAAACGTCTTTGCTTAATTCGTAACCAAGCAGTGTTTCAGCCACTTTGCGGAGCATTTTCTGAGCTGCTTTTCGTTGCTCCGGAAAATCTTTTCCCTGTGGTACAAAATCATCCTCAAATCCGTTTGGAGTAACAATATCGGGGTCTTTATCAAGCAATTGTTCACATTCTTTTGCCGTAATTTCGCTCACTGTAGTAAAACAATCGGAGATATGCGCGGCAGTTTTTTCGGTAGAATGCTTCGAAACCATATTCAATTCGTAAGCCATCTGATCGCCGTTATATTCGTTCAGATAATTGTACAAAGGTTTGTGATTTCCGGCTATCGATCGTCCGATGGATGTGGCATGTGTTGTAAAAACAGTTGCTACTGAAGGTAAATGTTCACTTACATAAAAAGTTCCAAATGAAGTCATCCATTCGTTGAAGTGAGCAATAATATTTTGTTCGGAAGTAAGTTTGAAAAAACGGTAATAACTTTCAACAATCATTCCTGAAGCGTAACCAAACATAGATGATTCGTCGAAATCGCCATAAGCAGCTATTGAATTTACGCCTGCCTGCTCCCACACATGACCGTAAATTTCATTCTTACGATTCATTAAAGGTGTGAAGTCAACTAATACAGCAATTGGTTTGCCGGGTATTTTCCATCGACCGACTTTTATTTTCAAATGATATTCTTCATTCGTAAAATTTACCCAATCGGCGTGTAGTTCAGGTAAATGTTCAAAAAAGGGACTTTTTTTTTCGTTCCAGATATCGGGCCCGATAAAGATTAATTTTTCTTTAAGTCTTTCTTCCAGCGTAATGGCTCTTGTCGATAACACGGTGTATATTCCGCCAACCATGTTACAAACTTCCCAGCTTGCTTCAAATATATATTCAGGGGTTAAATTTTTCACTATTCATTCCATTTTTAAAAGAGGTGCAAAGTTAATCATTTTTTTGATTTTTTTCACCTTTGAGTATCAAGTTTTCAACAGCAATTATCAAATTGTATTGATTATTAATTTTTGTTTTGAACAAATAACATAAGAAATTATTGATTTGTGTTGAAATAATAAGCTTTGAAATACATTTTTAAGAAAAAAGTATTGGTTTTGCAATAAATATACATTATCTTTGTCAGTAATATTTACAAACGAAGTATTATTATTTACACATCATAAAAAATTATTGAACATGAAGAAAATTACTCTATTATTATCATTTATCGCTTGTGTAATGGTTGCACAGGCACAATTACTACTAAACGAAAATTTTGACTACACTGCTGCAACTGATTTACTGGATCAGGGTGGTTGGGCTGTAACAGGAACAAATGCAACACCAACACTTCAGGTAACAGCATCTTCTTTGACTTATACCGGATATCCGGGTTCGGGTACTGGAAACGAAGTTACTTTAACGAATGGTCAGGACTTAAACAAAAAGTTTGCTCCACAAACAACAGGATTGATTTACGCATCATTTCTTGTAAATATAGCTGCCACATCGGTAACAGGTGATTATTTTGTTCATCTTGGTGCAGAGACAATCGGATCATCTTTTGTTGGAAGAGTTTTTGCCAAAAAGGAAAGTACTGAAAGCAACAAAATAGCCTTTGGTATTCAATTAATTTCAGGAGGTACTGTTACACAGACTTATACTGCTTTTGACTATTTGCCTAATACCACTTATTTAATTGTATTAAAACATGATAATACAGCAAAAATCAGCTCAATCATTGTTAATCCTGCTATAGGTGCAAGTGAACCTACAACAGGTTGGATTGATAACAATCAGGGTACAAACGCTATGCCGGCCAATATTGGTGCTATCGGACTTCGTCAACCTTCTGCTTCTACAGCTTTTTCTGCAAAATTAGATGGTATTCGTATTGCAACTACCTGGGGCGCGTTATTCACCACATCAGGTACTTCAAATATTTCAGAAAACACTTTTAAAGCGATTGTTTCCGGAAAAAATTTAAATGTAAAAAATGTTGCTAACGGTTCAGTGGTTGAAATATTCTCTGCTTTAGGCAGTAAAGTTCAGACATCTAGACTTGAAAACGGTTCGGTTAAACTAAACAATTTATCAAAAGGATTGTATATTGTACGCGTTGGAAAAGACGCTCAAAAAATCATGTTATAAATTGATAAGATTATATACTTAAAAAGCCGCTCCTGATAACAGGAGCGGCTTTTTTTTTGTATAATACGTTTCAAAATGAGTTCATTAAGAATTAGAATAATCAATAAAATAACTTATGTATAAATCTTAGAATTTAAGAATTCCATAATAAAAAATCACATATAATTGTAGCATAGTATTTACACAATTTCTTATTTTCTA
>JAKLIM010000354.1 GCA_022709605.1 Bacteroidota bacterium
GCTGTGCGTCTTCATTCCTTTTGGGTCTTCGGCTGTCACTTTTCCACTGTTTACAGTAAGCCAGTATTTTCCTTTGATAAAATGGATTTCGGGTGCCCAAAACCTGCCATTGTAGGGACAATCGGCGGGAAGTTTGCTGGCATCTATCAACCACGAATGCTGCTTCCAATGGAGCATGTCGTCCGATTCCAACAAACGAACACCCGGATTGGGGCCAGTCCACACAGGATTTGATGTTCCGGTGCAATACCACTTTGCACCCACTTTTAGGATGCAATGGTCGCGCATTGAAATGGACGAGTCCCTTGTAATTGGGTTGGTATAACGAAACATACGAGTTGTTTCAGTAGTCTTGACATCTTGAGAAAAAACGCTTGTTGCTAACCCAAGCATTCCCAAAAGAACGATCAGTTTAAATCTCTTCATCTTTGTTGAATGTATTTACGAGTGTAGGACTACCCTATTCCTAAGCCAATCCTTTTAATTTAAAAAAATAGTCTCAGGGAATCTTCTTTTTATCCACTTTCCATACCGGATTTTGAGACAATCCGCAAGGATTTCCTATAAAAAATTTACCGGCTTCGTTGTCGCCTTTCAGTTGCCATTTGAACCAGGCAGTTGCCACTTTGGCAAACTCGCCACCGTGCGGTTGTCCATAAGTTCCTCCATGGCCAACATTCATATTTGCTACGAAAACCGGAACGTGATTAATTTTAGAATAATCGTCCATGCCATTTTCATATGCAATATCCTTTTCACCACCTAAAATATATAAAGTAGGTGTGTGCAACTTTAAAAGATCATCTTTTTTCAGGTTAGGCATTCCGGGAAATCCACTACCGGGATTGATAAAAATACCGCTGTTACAAACTACAGTTGTCGTTACCCGAGTATCAGGAGCAGTTTCGAGCGTCTGTAAACCGCCACAAGACATCCCGCTTACTGCAATTTTTGATACATCTATTTTATTGAATAACGGACTGTTTTTATCGCTATTCTGAGCAATTGCCCAGTTGATGGCATCGGTCATTTGCGAAGAAGTTGATTTTCCTCCACCCTTTTCGCCTTCCTGCGGCATAGGGCCAATGGCAATAACCAAAAAACCATGCGAAGCCACTTCCGACAGAAAATTCACATGTTCCCAGGGAGAATTAGCACAAGCACCATTACCCCAAGCTATAATGGGTAGTTTATTCTGCTTGCCAAATGCACTCAAATCTTTCGGGCGAAAAATGGTGTGCGTTGCGAAACTAGTATCGGTGTACATAATGGCACTGTAAGATCCGGTACCACCGTCTTCAACAGTTCTCACTGTGGGCAAAGGAGTTGCCGTGTTATTTTGAGCAGATACAGTGGGTAAAAAACACATTGCAACAATGGCAAAAAGCACTAAAAAAAATTGATTTCGTTTCATGGGTTTTATTTTTATTATTTAAAGCTAATCCAGTCAAATTCAACAGTTTTATTACCAGCATTCGAAAGTATTATATTCTGAATTCCTGTTTTCAGTCCTTTTACTTTTACCCGGGCAGTTTGCCAACCGGTTCCGGAGGCGAGTTTTATTCTTGCTACAGCTTTTGTTTGTGGTTGATTCAAACTCAAGCCTATAATTCCACCATTTTTGGCAAGGTATTTTATTTCCATCCATTTATAATTTTCAGCACCAAAGTCAACACTGTTGTATTGAACCCAGCCGTTTATTTCTGAGAAAACGGTTTTCCAACCATCAAAATAGTTCAGCGTATCGTTATAAGCAATCGTAGCTCCTTTATCGCTGATAAGGCTGTATCGGTCTAGCTGAATTTTATCAGTGGCTTTTGTCATTCCCACTCCACGTAAAGTAGGTTTCACCTTCTGAATAGTGCCGTCGGTATTAAAAAACAAGCTGTCGATGCGAACCGAACGGTTTTTGTCGAACCCGGGCGACCAGTCGTTTTGATGATAGAATAAATACCATTGATTTTTGAAATTTACTAACGAATGATGGTTTGTCCAACAACCGTTGGGTGCTTCGTCCATAACCACTCCTGCCATTGTGAAAGGTCCTAATGGATTGTCTCCCATAGCATATTCCAGTCGTTCTGTTTTATTTTCAACATGTGGAAATGTGAGGTAATAATTCCCATTTCGTTCGAAAAGAAACGGACCTTCTTTTAAACCCTTTGCCGGTAAATTTTGGAAAATAACCGGTTCTGAATCGAGTTCGGTCATATTTTCCTTTAGTTTTGCTCCGTAAATATTGCCTTGCGACCAATAAAGATAGGCCTGACCATCTTTATCGATAAACACATTCGGATCAATGCCTTTTACATTTATTATCGGTTCATCCTGCGGAATATACGGACCTTCGGGTTTATCAGCAATAGCTACCCCAATTCCAAAGCCTTTTCGGCCATTGGCATTTACCTGATTGGTATTGGCCGGAAAATAAAAATAGTATTTTCCATTGCGTTCAATACAGTCGGGTGCCCACATGCTGTAAGACGTAGAATCGACCCATTTTACTTTGTTTTGGCTCACAATAACACCATGATCGGTCCAATCGGTCAGATTTTCGGACGAAAAAACATGATAATCGGCCATGCAAAACCAATCTTTTCGAAGATTTTTTCCTTCGGGCGTTTTTATATCATGCGAAGGAAAAAGATATACTTTTCCGTTAAAAACCCGTGCCGTTGGATCGGCTGTGAATTGATTGTGGATAATAGGATTTTGGGCAAATACACTCAAACCAATTACTGAAAAAAGTGAATAAATACCGAATAAAACTCTGATTTTCATAATATTATTTTTATTGTAATAATGTAACTACTCAACACTAATCTAAAAGTAAAAAACATTGATTTTGTAGTAATCATCTAATTAAATTGAAACTTAAAATTTTAAAAAATGAATTTAATGATTGATTTAAAATTGAAATAAGCTATAGAACTCCCCCTTCAGGGGGTTGGCGGGCTGATTAGTTACGTACCGATTTATTTTTGACTTACTAAATCGTTTACGGCATTTGCCAGAAAAACATACCATGCGCCACCGTCAATAATGCATTCGTTTTCGCCCCAGAAAAAAGGCCAGTCGTCTTTGTTTTCGAGGTAATCCGGTTTCAGGAGAATAAGCCCCGGAACAACTCCACCCGGAATAGCCGTAAAATCGCCACGGTTATTGCCATAAGCCACTTTTTTTGATTCGGTACCTACTGAACTGACAAACGATAAATTGGAATAGGGATGACATCCTAAAACATAATTTAACCCTCTGAAAACGTATTCTTTATCAATAATTTCAGGAAACGCTTTGTGTACAAAATAATTGGTTATTGACCAGTTAATAGCCTGTGAACTTCCGCCCCAACCTGAAGTGATCACCGGCACGCCATACGGATTATCTTTTACATTGCTATCAATTATTTCCTTGTATTTCAACACATAAGTTTTTAGGCGCGCTTTATAAGCTTCGTCAAGATATGGAATTGCCATCAGCGCCTGATTAAAACTGCTACGACCTCCAAAAGACCCGAAAAATCCTGAATTACGACCTGTTCCGGTCGTCATTCTTTCAAGAATTGGCCAGATATTTTCGAGATATCTATCGGCATATTTTTTATCTTTGGTAGTAATATACAATTGCAAAACTGCAAACACATCGCTACCTCTTCCAAATGAAGCTTGAATAGAATTGTCCTGAATATTTTTGGTATTTTCGTCCGCTTCGTTCACAAGTCTAATGGCACTGGCCAAACTTCTGTCGGCCAAATCGTTGTTATAAGCTCTTAGTGCCCTGCTTGCTGAAGCTAAAGTGGCGGCTGTTTGATAATCGAGCATCGAACTGCGGTTGGTAAAAGCCCAACGATCGTCCAAAGTGCCACTTGAAATACCATCCGACTCATAAGGTTTCAGATTGGGATTGTAAGGCAGATTATCCGTTTCGGTAACTGCATCGCCGATATGATGATATTGATGTAAATTCGGAACAATGATTCCACGAACCGGATGTCCGATGTTCTCACATTGTGCAACCAGAT
>JAKLIM010000355.1 GCA_022709605.1 Bacteroidota bacterium
CGCATCCGAAGTGTGAGGATCGCGATAACTGAATGGATTTCCTAATATTTCACCATTTTTATCGAAGCAAACAAAGTCAACTCCCCAGGTATCAATCCCAATCGATTCGATATTTATTCCTTCTTCAGCTACAATTTTCAATCCTTCGAGTATTGACTGATACAAGCCCAGAATATCCCAATAAAAATGGCCGTTTGCTTCAATTATTTTATTGGGAAAACGGTTTATTTCCCGAAGATCAATTGAACCACTTCTGATTATTCCGAGGATGGTGCGCCCACTGGTGGCTCCCAAATCTACTGCGAAAAAATATTTGCTATCCATGTATTTATTCTAATTTTTATTTACAACTCAAAAAAGCAACAATCAATATTTTAGTTAACACTCACTTTATCTTTATCTAAAGGCATTTCTTCTCCAATCCAGATATTCATTAATTCAATCTTTTACAAATTAAATACGCTTGCATTTTTATTTTCAAAATTATTAAAAAATGAATTTGGAAATCTTATATCGGGTAGGGAAAATCCATAATTGGCTGCAATAACACTACATTTTAATGTTTTACGTATGGGGAAATCAGATTGAGCAAAAGCATCGTTCACTGCAACATTTTTTTTTGTAAAAAATATTTTTGCAGAATTGGGATAAGAATTGCCGTATGCAGTCCAGGATAGTGCAGGAATGGGCATTTGTGCAGCTGTTAAAGTGCACAGAAAAACAAATAAATGTTTAATAAGTACAGAAATATGCCTTTTCATCAAAAATATTAGATTTCAGAAATTTATTATGCAAATGTAGGCATAACAGATTTCAGAAAAATAATAAAATTGATTTTAAATCTGTTATTTTTGGCAAATATAACAATCTAAATTTAAACAACACAATATTAAATATTTACTACAGAAAATATCTATATAAATGTACAATATTACATAGTATCGATATGCATATTATTCTTCCAATGTGTTGCATTGAATTGAATAAAAAAAGACGTTAAAGCGATAAAATATTATGCTGTAAACTCTACTCTTCTAACCTTTTGAGCAATAATTCAACGCCTTTTTCAACATCCTGAGTTTCTTCTAATGCCTTGATAAAAGCACTACCAATAATTGCTCCTGACGAATAACGATTCACCATGTCGCGGGTGGATTTATTGGAAATACCAAAACCAATCAAACGTGGATTTTTTAAATTCATGGCATTGATGCGGTTGAAATATTCCACTTTGTTATCGAACGAACTTTGTGTACCCGTAACTGCAGCCGACGAAACCATGTAAATAAATCCATTGGTGTGGCTATCGATTTCACGAATCCGTTCTTCGGAAGTTTCGGGCGTGATCAAAAAAATAAATTCGAGTTCGAAACGTTCGGCAATGACTTTATATTCAGCCAGAAAATCAGCCATTGGCAAATCGGGAATAATCATTCCATCCACTCCTACCCTTTTACATTCTTCGCAAAAATCCTCGAATCCAAATTGCATAATCGGATTCAAATAACCCATCATGACCAATGGAATATGAATATGTTCGCGAACATTGGTGAGTTGCTCAAACAACTTGCGGATACTCATCCCATTTTTCAATGCCTGTTGACTGCTGTTTTGTATAACCAACCCATCGGCCATTGGATCCGAAAAAGGCACACCAATCTCCACCAAATCGACGCCATTAGCTTGAAGACATTTAAGAATCGGTAAAGTGTCATTCAAATTTGGAAAACCTGCAGTAAAATATACCGACAGTATATTCTCCTTTTCACGTTCGAATAAAAGATTGATTCGGTTACCCCCAACCCCTAAATTACCCCCAACCCCTAAAGGGGAGTTGAAGTTAGTTTCGTCTATTATATTTTTTTCTATTTTCATTCTTTTTTTTATATCTAATTTCAGTTATCAATACTAATATTTATTCTCCCTTTAGGAAGTTAGGGGGCAGTTTTATTTCTGTTATAAATTCCTTCAGCATTTCCACATTCTTCAATCCGGGACTCACCTCAAATTTACTATTTAAATCGATACCGGCAAATTTCGGGTGGTCAATTTTCAGAATTGCTTCAGCATCATCAGCGGCTACGCCTCCACTAAGTAAAAAAGGATTTTTTCCTTTGTACTCGTTGAGGATGTTCCAGTTAAACTTAATGCCGGAACCACCATACGCATCTGTTTTAGTATCGAAAAGAAAATAATCACAGACACCTTCGTAAGCCTTCGTTACTTTGAAATTGTATGCATCAGCAATTGGAAATGCTTTGATAACTATTAAACCTGTTTCATGAAGTTCACGACACATTTCAACTAATTCTGCTCCATGTAACTGTACTCCATCGAGTTTATATTTATATACAATTGTCAAAATATTATCTAAATCTTCGTTGACAAAAACGCCTATTTTTTTAATTGACTTTGGCAATGAATTTAAAACAGAAATATCCAATGGTTCTGCAAAACGTGGCGATTTTGGGTAAAAGATAAAACCCATAAAATCAGGCTTCAAGGCAGCCACAGCAGCAATATTTTCGGGGATTCTCATCCCGCAGATTTTTATTTTCATATTCAATCTATTGTTAGAGACGCAAGGCTTGCGTCTCTACTGTAAATTTGCAATAAAATTAGTCAATGCTTCAGCCGGATTTTCTTCTTTCATAAAGTTTTCACCCATCAGAAAACCTTTGTAGCCGACTTTGCGTAGATCTTTTACAGTTTCGGTTTTAGAAATACCGCTTTCGCTCACTTTTACAAACTTATCAGGTATCAATGCCGCCAAATCGAACGAGGTTTGAATGCTTTGCTCGAAAGTTTTCAGGTTACGGTTGTTTACACCCAGCATATCCACAAAGTCGTTGGCATGCCCGAGTTCTTCAGCATTATGCACTTCGAGTAATACTTCCAGTCCCAGTTCATGCGCTTTACGGGCAAGTCGCAGGGTTTGTTCTACCGTCAATGCTGCCGCAATAAGTAATATCACATCAGCACCCATGGCTTTCGCTTCAAAAAGCTGATATTCATCAATCACAAAATCTTTGCGCAACACGGGACAAGTGATAAATTGTCGTGCAGCCATCAGGTCCATCGGCGTTCCACCGAAATATTCCAGGTCGGTGAGAATTGAAATTCCCGAAGCACCCGCCGCACTGTAACCTGAGGTCACTTCCACCACATCGGCATCCTTATGAATCCAACCGAGTGAAGGTGATTTACGCTTAAACTCCGAAATGATTCCCGAATCCGAATTCAACAAACTCTGCTTCATCGAAAGGCATTTACGTGAGAAAGCCGGAGCTTTTTCCAAATCAGAAACTGGTGTTGAGAGTTTGCGCGAAGCAACTTCAATGGCTTTGGAAGCTATTATTTTATCTAAAATTGTCATTATGTTTTTTTAATCGAGTTGAAACAGATGTCGTAGGTTTTGATTAACAACAATCAAGTCAGCCTCATCAATATTTCCTAATTTCCCTATAGCGAGTTCTTTGTCTAATGTCGCTAATTTTGATAAACGCAATAAAGAATCTTTTTTCAAACCGTTAGCAGAAGTAGGTTTTAATTCCAGATCATTTTCATCTTTCCATTGTAGTTGCGTCGATATAAATGAGACTGTAATATCCAATGTACCACTTATTAATACTAATGCTGGTCTGTTTTTACTCCCTTTTAAGTCAGTAAATGGGAAAGGTATAAGTACAATATCACCTTTTTTCATTGTAAATTTCTTTTAAATCAGAAACCGTATATAATTCTTCATCCTGTTCCAGGAATTGAAATGACTTTGATTCAGAAGTTAGTTGTTGGATTCCTTTTTGCAACATTTCCTCTTCATACTTCTTCAAGATGAATTCGGCATAATCTGAAACTTCCTCTACTTTATCATCAGGAAGTTTTGCCAGATTATGAATTGTTTGGGCGATTAAAGTTGACCGTAACATATTTATTTTCAATTTAAAAAGTTTATTTTTAATAAACACAAAAATAGATATTATGAACTATATATTTTTATAAA
>JAKLIM010000356.1 GCA_022709605.1 Bacteroidota bacterium
TGCACTGGTAGCGGCATTAAAATTATAATCGCCTGTTTTAGTGAAAGATGTAGGCGCATCTTTTGTCGAATACCATACTTCAACTGCTTGAAATAGTCCGTTATTTCCACCATCGGAGCGTGGATTATACACTAAATAATCAATTTTATCAACATTTGTAAAATTATAATTCAATGTGATGGGAAAACCACCACCATTATAATTTGAATGATACAAAGTAGTGGAATTGCCATCAAAAGATTTATCAATATTTTCATTTGATTGATAACTTGTTGCCGTTCCGCTGCTTACAGTTTGTTTTATGTCCGGTAAAATATTAACACCCGGATCACATGGTTCTGCTTTGGGTGGTATTTGAACAGTGGTTTTAAATTCCATTTCGGCGCAACTGGCAAAATTATTTCTTCCGGTTTTTACAATAAAACGGATTATGGCCGGATTTAACAGCCCTTCAGCACCATTTAATGCCAATTTCGTTACACTCGACAGCATACCAAAGTCCTTGTCTATCAACTTTATAAAAGCATTCGGATTTGTTTTGTTTGCAACCCAGATTTCAGTATTTCCAAAATCACCATTGGCTGAAGTGCCTACTTTGCGGGGATAATAAATCACGGAATCGATGCGCGGAACATCCATAAATGTAAAATCAAGGGTGTCGGGCAATGATTTTCCACCCCAATCGGAATGGTACATGGTGGCCATACTGCCATCGATAGCCAGACCAAGTTCACCACCCGCCTGACATTGAGTGGCAACAGCCGAAAAAACGGGCACCGGATACGATTCGGTTGTGGAGGAATTGATTTTTGAGACAAAAGTAGATGCCGTTTGAAATGGGGTAATACTTAAAACTACACCCGATAACAAACCGGTAATACAAAATAGGAAAAGGAGTAATAGTGATTTCTTCATTTGTGATTTTTAGATATTGTTTTTTCGGTTAGATAATAACATTATGGCTTATGAATCAATACTTTATTTTTGAAATTGCTACAACACAACAGGTATTATTAATTTGTATCCATAAAAAACATGCTTGAAATTATAAATGAAAGAGTGTGTTTCAAAATTAAAGAAAATAAATCCGAATTCAAACATTTCCAGGGTTTTAAATCCCGGAAATGTTTGCTTTTGATACACACTCTATCATTTATATAAATTTACGATCACCAAAATGGATTTTGAACCAAAGCAGGTGCTAAGTTTACATCTTCCTGAGGAATTGGCCAGTAGTAGTCTTTTTTCACATCAAACACGCGTACATCGCCCACAGTAATGTGATTCGGACTGCTCCAGGTTACTTCACCGGTTGTCATGTTAACTTTGCCCGGACGAACTCCGTAAACCGGTCCGTTCATAACTGTTCCGGCAATGTCCCAGCGTTTCATATCGTACCAACGCATGCCTTCGAATGCTAATTCCACGCGGCGTTCGTTACGTACACGTTTACGCAAACCTACCTGATCCATTTCTGTCAACGCCGGCATTCCTGCTCTTTCTCTTACTTTATCAATGGCTGCTTTGGCCAATCCCAACTCTTTATTTTGCTCAATCAATGCTTCGGCGTAAGTCAGCAAAACTTCGGCATAACGGAACACAATAAAGCTAACGCCTTCAATTTCAGCAGATGGATCGCCACTTGGAAGATCGACCAACTGTGGACAAAATTTGCGCATACAATAACCGGTTCTCGACAAGTTCCCTTTCGAAGAGTTGTAATACTCATCCGGCCCAACAGGTTCTAAACTGTTGAAAATGCGATCGTTCCAGGTAACGCCCGGGTAAATAATCGATGCATAGAAACGAGGATCTCTGTTTTCGTAGGGTTTGTCAGGGTTGTAAGTCGGGTCATTCTGTATGGTCAAACCGTTTTTGGTTTCATACGCATCAACTATGCTTTGAGTGGGTGCCAATGAAATCCAACCCCCTTCAGGATTTGTATAAAAAGGATCTAAAATTGACGCATAAGTGGGCGGCGAATAGCAAACTTCGAGAATAGCTTCCTTATCTCTGGCAGGATCGCTTTGCGATTTTTCCCAAAACAATTGTTCGTAGTTCGGATACAAATCATACATCTGTAAATCCATCACCGCTTTGGCATCTTTAGCCGCATTTACATAATCCTTTGCAAAAAGTTCAACACGGGCTTTCAAAGCCAATGCAGCACCTTTTGTAATCCGGCCTTTGTCATTGGTTTCGGGCAGAATGCTGATAATTTCAGCCAGTTCATTCACCACAAAAGTTGTAACTTCGGCTTCAGTATTTCTTGGAATGGTTTTTTCTTCGCCATAATCCAGTACTTTGGTAATAATTGGAACACCTCCAAAAAACATCATTTTACGTGCATAATTAAATGCTCTCAAAAAGCGAACTTCCGCTTTCATAATGCTTTTTTCTGTTTCATCCATTTTTACTTTATCTACATTTTCCAAAAAGAAATTAGCATTGCGTATGCCTTTGTATCTGAAATACATGCGATACAAATCCACATACGAAAACTTTGTAGAAGCGGTAGCAGTTCCAAGCGCCATATACGATGGTCCCTGGTTCGAAAATTGATTGTAAGCGTTGTCAGAAACATCATCTATAAAAATGGTATTTCCATCTTCGAAAAATCCACTCATTTGTGTGCTTTGATATACGGCAGTCAGATTCGAAACCACTGCATCACGCGACACAAAGTAAGTCATTGAGGAATAAGCATCAACAGGCTCTCTTACTAAGTCAACACACGAAGAGATTAATATTGAAAGTATGCTAAGCAAAATTATTTTTTTCATAAAACTTTGACTTTTTAATAGTTAGAAATTAATATTTAAACCTAAGGTTGCAATTTTCACTAAAGGATAACCTCCGGTAGCACTTCCAATTTCGGGATCAACTCCCAATGCTTTTGGTAAAGCGGAAAGTGTATAAAGATTTTGACCGGAGAAATAAACTTTTACATTGCTGATTTTACACATTTTACACAATTCCGATGGGATATTGTAATAGAATTGTAAGTTTTTAAGTCTAACATACGAACAGTTAAACAAGAATTTATCCGATGGGAAATTGTTGTTAATTGTATTCGTAGTCGAAAGGCGTGGCAAACGGGTGTCGTAATTGTTTTCGTCAACCAACGGATTGTACGAATTATCGATGGTCCATTGAGTCGTGCTGTAACTATTACTAAAACCGTAACCCACACCTCCACTCAGGTACCGGTAGTATTCGCCAACTCCCTGAAACATACCGGAAACGCCCATCTTTTTGTACGCAAAATTGAAGTTTAATCCGAAAAACCATTTGGGTGTTGACGATTTACTAATCAGCACTTTATCATTCGCATCGATTTTTCCATCCGGTCCGCTGTTATTTGGCCCTGCCACATCCACAATCTTCTGATCGCCCCATTTCTGACCAATCAACAATTGATTTCCGGGTGTATTAATAAATTCTTCTTTGGTTAATAAGGCATCACTTTGGAATAAATAAAAGGTATTTAGTTCGTACCCAACCACATTTCGGGTAACACCTGTGGCGGTCAAAACGGTTCCACCCAAATCCGTAATTTTATTGGTCATATAGGTTATATTTCCGGTAAAATTATAGCTTAATCCATTGTCATTTATTTTATTAATGCCAAATTCCATCTCTACACCATAATTTCTCATGGCTCCCAAATTGGTTACATAGTCTTTTCCACCGTGCACCGACGATACTTTTTTGGTCATCAACATTCCGGAAGTATGTTTATTAAAATAACCGAGGCTGTAACTTATTAATCCATTGAATAATTTGCCGTCGAAAGCCAGGTCGGTCATGGCTGTGCGCTCCCAGGTAAAAGTAGTGTTCGGATCCTGAACAATTGACATTGGATTAATAATTTCATCGCCAAACACATAATAATCACCCGAACAAAGTGCAATCGCTTCGTTTCTTGCACGGCAACTTCCTTGCGAAGTTTGCCATTTAACAATGACTTCAAACGGATATTTTTTTGAAGTATAAG
>JAKLIM010000357.1 GCA_022709605.1 Bacteroidota bacterium
TACCACTTTTATCGATCTTGGTTTGAATATTGGCGTTGACCTTAATCGTTATTTTTGTTTAAGGTTTGGCTATGACTTTGTACATTATTCCAATGGTCGGATGAAAACTCCTAATGGAGGTATAAATATGGTTTCGCCTAAAATTTCGCTTGAATATAACGTAAACGGAATTAAAAAACCCGAAATAAAAAAAACGATTCCTACTTATATAAATAATACATCCATTGATCTATCGGCTTACGGGAGTTATAAAAATTTTATATGTACTTTACCCGGTGTTGATACACTTACAAAATATAAAGGTATTTTTTATAAAGTATTTGGGATAACAGCTGCATTGAATCGTCAGATTAGTTATAAATCGAAATTTGGAGTAGGTTTTACACTTGGATACGATGGCAATAACAACACATCGGTTACAGTGCAAAATGGTGCTTTTATAATCGATGAAGGGCCATTGGCAGGTCGGATTAATTTAAGCGCTTTTGCTTCGTACGAACTCGTTATCGATCGTTTTTCGATCGTTTTTCAACCCGGCATTTATATTTTAAACAAGCCCAAAGATTATATTAGTCTTATGGCATACGAAATCAGACCTTCCATCTATGAACGGCTTGGTATTAAATATCATATAAACGAAAAATTGTTTTCACAGGTGAACGTGCGTGCCTATTATTTTCATCATGCCGATTTTATCGAATGGTCTTTAGGATACAAATTGAGCCTGCCCGAAAAAAGATAAAAAAAAACTACATAAAAAGTTAGTATTTCTGCTTAATTAAAATTGTAAATATCAGTAATTTAAAATGTTTATTGCTGAATTTTAATTAAATAGCATGTTTGAATTTCAAAAATAATAACAAAAAAATCTAAACATAATTGAATTATCAGTTGTTTAGAAAATAATTAATCAAAAATGGATAATATTTTTTAAAAACACATGAGCTTTTGTTAAGCTCTTTAATCTTGTTGCAGAAAAAGCAACCAATTCGAGGCTGTGAAGCATCTTGTGATTCTATTTGAGTTAATGATTTGTATTTATCAATTGACTAATAAATTAATAAGATGAGAAAAAAACTTGCTTTACTCTTGTTGGTTGTTTCCGTGCAATTATTTTCGCAGGAATACCCCGTAACCGGCATCAGCATTAATTTACCCGCTACACCCGATGCCAATACTGCTAATTGGGCAAGCAGCGCACCAGTTCTTTCAGTGACACTAAATTCCACTCCGGATCTTGTCAGGCGTTTAAAAGAATGTCGGATTGCACTCTATGTTAAACAGGGTGACTCGAAAATTTGCGGTTCACAATCTCTATCTACCACTACCATTTTTACGTTTGGAAGTGCACCTGTCAAAGTTTGGGTAGGAAGTAATGCACTGGCACTTCTGGGTCAGGACTGCGTATTGAAACCCGGCGAATACCAACTATGTGCACAGGTTTTTGCCGGCGATCAGGGTGCAATTCGTGCAATAAGCAATGAAGTGTGCAAGCCTTTCAGCATTAAAGCTGTAGAAGAAGTTCAACAGAACTATCAGGCACCGCAAGCCATAAATCCGCCAAACAAATCTTCGTTAAGCGACATTGATGCAAAAAAACCAATCACTTTCCGATGGACTCCGGTCGTGCCGAAACCCAAAGACATTGTAACCTACCGCTTAAAAGTGTGGCAATTGATGGAAGGTCAAAATGGTACTCAAGCCATCAAATCGAATGAACCAGTTATCACGAAAGAGGTTCAGAATCAAAATCAGGCCATTGTAACCAACTTATATACCGGCCCTTGCAAACCACCTTATTTATGTAATTTTGTTTGGAATGTACAGGCTTTGGATAGCAAAGGAAATTTCTTTGGCAGAAATAATGGTTTGAGTGAAAATTCAGAATTTGGGATTGAGACCAAAGGCGATTCTCCATTATTAAAAATGATGGGAGGCGCCAATGCTGAGTTCAAAATTGATTCAGCCATTTGTTTGCCAAAGGAAAATGGTCAGTTCAGGTATCATATTTGGGCACATTATGCCAATTTAACCGGAAGTGTAGATAATATATTATTGAATGATAACATGGCATTTGCAGGTTATCCTGCCAACCCAAACCCCGGAGCCGGACTCAATCTTCGAAACAATATCCGCATGAAATCAGGCACTTACAATGGTGCGTTGACAATGAATGATATACTCGAAGCAAGTGCGGGAACAATTAGTAATATTACACCTCTCCCCGCTTCTATTTTCACCCCGGCATTTTTAGCGCCAAACAGCATTCATAATTTTCAGTTCGATTTTACAACGCCAACCAATACACCGGTGCAATTTACTTACTACGGTTTAGTAAATGATGCGTTGAAAGACAAAGCCAATCGGAATTCGCGCAATGAGATAGACAGTCTGCGGTATCCTCAATGTCCCTGCAGCGTGTGCGACGAAATTCAGTTAGCGGCCACTCAAACCGGCGAAATTAAATACGATCCGAACGGAGGTTTAAGTTTCACAGCCAATGTGAGTACAAGTCCTAAAAAGGTATTGAGAATACGTGCAGAATTTGTTTATTTCGACATGAAAACTGACGATGAAAACTGCCTGATATGCAATAGAAACAGTAAAACATTTGGCAATTTCACTTCAGCATCAACCTCGAACACCAATTTCACCGGAAGTCTGCCTTTTGGCCATAGTGCTCATTTCGATGCACTTACAGCGGTGAATTTAAGCGGAGGCATACCTATTAATTTCACCATCAGCGTGCCTCCGATTGTAAGTTGTTGTAATGCCACAGTTAATTTCTGTATTCGCTATGTAATTACTTTCGAAGATTGTACTGTATGTAATACTTTGGCCTGTTATGAATATAAAATTACAGGTTGTCCTAAATAATATTTGAAAATTACATACATAATAACTTCATAAGACATTAAAAAAACAGATTTATTGATGATTAATAATCAAAATAAAATTAGTACAATGAAAAAAATAAAATATATACTAGCAATACTACCGATCTGGTTTGCAGCATTTTCCGCTTCGGGACAAACACAAACACTGGGTATAAGTCAAAGCCAGTCAGGTAATCCATCCAATGGTTGTGGTGTTTGTTACACCATTTCCATTCAGTATTCCATAAGCAATGTGGCTGCAACAGGTACAACCATTGTAGCTACATTTCCGAACAATGTTTTTGATATTTGTAATTATGGTGGCGCCATTCCTTCCGTACTTGGAACAACCACAACACTTACATTTAACTTAGGTAATGTGCCAACGAGTGCAAACAGTGTGAGTTATCAGATTAGATTTAAGGCTGGAACTACCTGCAACGGAACAAACGGTGCTTTAACGGCAAAAATCTCGACCAACGAGCATCCCGTTCCGGTACTTGCTTCCGGTCTAACCCTTACTGCAGCTTCAATTGAAGGTTGGGGAGTTTCAAAATACATTGCTACCAGTTACAATCAATGGATTTCGGGATATGGTGTAGCAAGTCCTTTCCCTTATACAGTCTCAATTTGCGGACCAACGGTTGACGTTTATTATCATATCAGAGTGTATAATACCGGTTGTATCAATTTGAAAAACGCATCAGTAACCGACAATTTACCTGCAGGAGCTACCGTTTCAGGCATTCATACCGGTTGGCCAACCTCTGCAGGAAATTTAATTCCTTCAACAACCGGTCCGGGAACAGTAACCTGGAATGTTGGAAATGGATTAAACACCCTTGATGTGAATACCGGCGCTTACGATTATTATGTCCATTTGACTTTTCCAATAGCACAACTAAATACGGTAAAATGCAATTCAGCCACTTTAAACGGAACAAATACATGTACCAATGCACCTAAAACTGCTCCGTCGAACACTGAATGTATAACACTTTTAGGAGCAACGCCGGGAACCAATTGTGGTATTTTTGGCACTCAGTATTATTATGTTCCTACCTATTATTACTTTATCGGTTGTCCG
>JAKLIM010000358.1 GCA_022709605.1 Bacteroidota bacterium
TAATCAAAGTTGGTACCGGAAAATATACATTTACAAGCACAAAAAGTTTAACTACGGCTTCGTTAGGAGTTCAGGTTAATCAGGGTACATTCCTGGTGAATATTCCTGTAACTACCACAACCACTGCATTGGGACGTTGTACCGCAGCCAATGTATTGACCATAAATAAGGATGCTGTTGGAGGTGGAAATGGACGATTAACCGGAAAAGTACAGGTTGACAGCCTTGGAACATTGGTTATTGGTTATGACGAAGTTGGTGAGCTTGTTTTAGGCGATACCTTAACCGGTAAAATTTCCAGTCCGCTTCTTGTTAAAAACGGTGGAAAAGTTGTATTTAAATTACGTTCAACCGAAAGTTTTGATAAACTATCAAGTAATGCAACGGCCACTTTCAACGGTTCTACAATATTATTGAAACCTGCATCAACAGTTTCTATCAAAGATGGAGATACATTCACCATTCTGACTGCAAAAACCGCTCTTGCAACTGACTCATTTAAATTAGAATCTCAGGGATTCCCCGGAAATGTAACATTCACTTCGGCAACCGATACCATCGGCGGAGGATTAAAAATAATTGTTACAGCTCACGGAAGCACAAAATTAAATCATGTAAAAAGCAATCTGGTTACATTATTTCCAAATCCTTCGAATGGCATTATAAACATTTCGGCCGGGAATGCAGAAATTGCAGCCATCGAAATTATTAATTTACAGGGACAAATCATCCGTTCACAAAATGTAAATTCAATTCAGGCACAGTTAAACATTGAATCATTGCCCAAAGGTCTTTATTATGCGAAAGTATATATTGGTCAGGATGTTGAAGTCAAGAAAATAATGTTGAAATAATAAATTATATCTTTAATATTAAAAGGGCTGTCTTTCCGGCGGAAAGCAGTCCTTTTTTTGATAGTTTTATGTTTTATTTCACAATAATTTTATAAGAATTTTTTATTGAAATGAAAAAAATAACGCTTTTACTATTTCTACTGATTTGTACTTTTGTTACAATTCATTCGCAAATCCCTGCGTTCCCCGGAGCTGAAGGTTTTGGAAAATTTGCACTTGGAGCCCGAGCATCAACTTCGCCCACCATTTATCATGTTACAAATCTCAATGATTCAGGCACCGGCTCTTTTCGCGATGCGGTAAGTCAGCCGAATCGCATCGTGGTTTTTGATGTGGCCGGTGTTATTACGATAGGCAGTCGTCTGATTTTTTCGAGCAATGTTACAGTTGCAGGTCAAACAGCGCCGGGCGATGGTATAGTTGTATATGGAAATGGCGTTTCGTTTTCGGGTGCAAAAAACGTTATCGTTCGTTACGTTCGTTTCAGAATGGGACTTAAAGGCGATTCGGGGAAAGATGCCGCCGGAGTAGCCAATGGAAGCGACATGATTTTCGATCATTGTTCGTTCACGTGGGGACTCGACGAAAACTTCTCTATCAGCTGGGACAACAAAGGCACTGAACCGGGGAATATTACAATATCAAATTCCATTATCGGACAAGGCATTATGGTGCACGCTTGTGGTGGATTAATCCAAACAAACGGAGGTATTTCAATTATTAAAAATCTTTATATTGACAATAAAACCCGTAATCCCAAAGTAAAAGGATTGAATCAATTTGTGAACAATGTGATTTACAACTGGGGTTCAGGCGGAGGATATATTTTGGGTGGCGATTCCGAAGGTCCTTCGTGGGGAGCTATTGAAAGTAATTATTTTATAAAAGGACCAAATACCGGTGGCACCGAAGCTTTTGTACGTGGAAACGAAAATTTTCAGGTTTGTCACAGCGGCAATTTGCTTGATTACACTTTAGATGGTGTTTTGAATGGCACTCTGGCGGGTAATGATGTTTACGGAACGGTTGTTATTGCTCCCAATTACAGTGCTTTCACCAATTCGCCTAAACCACACCCGGTTTTACCAAATGTTTTGACAGCAGGTGATGCATACAAATGGATCATCGATAGTGTAGGCGCTTGTTTGCCATCTCGCGATGAGGTTGACAAATATATGATCAATGAACTAAAGTCATTAGGCACAAAAGGAGCACTGATAAACGGTGAAGCCGAACTGGCATTACCAAATACGGTGGGCAATGTTTTTTCAGCACCCAAACAAGTTGATACTGACAACGATGGCATTCCCGACGGTTGGGAAGAAGCAAATGGTCTGAATAAAAATGCTCCTGCCGATGCGCTCATTTTACACGAAAGTGGTTATTTGAACATCGAACGCTACATAAATGGCATTACAGCAGGTATACCTTTTGTAAAATATCCTACTTCACTTGGAATTAAAGCCATCGACACAAATAATATGACCCTGAAATGGACTAACAATGCCGAAACAGCGACAGCAACAGCTCTTGAAGTTTCTACAAATGGCATTCAATTCACTGAACTTATCCGGCTTGATCCGGCATTAACTCAATATAAAATTGAAGGATTGAATCCAAATACGGTTTATTACCTGAGATTAAAAACGATTGATGGAACTAAAGAATCAGTGTATTCCACAGCATACAAAGCTACTACGCTGGGAATTGCTGCGCCACCCATACCGTGTGCAGATCCAATACCTGCCGACAAGTCCATTATTACTTCTTATGTACAAACCACACTTCAATGGTCAAACTTATCGGGCACCTGGGGCGGAACACTTTATTACGACGTGTATGCAGGTACTTCGGCTGATGCCATGGAAAAAGTGGCAACATCCAAAACGGGAACTTCATTGGTTGTAAATTTAATGCCAAACACTACGTACTTTTGGAAAGTAGAAGTAACTAATTTATTGGGAAACGCTCCCGGAGATGTTTGGACTTTTACGTCGGGCAAAAAACCTGAACGCGAAAAAGTGGCCTATTTTCCCCTTAACGAAACTTCAGGCACAACAGCCTCGAACGATATTCAGGGTTTTGCTACTGCTCAAAACTTCACGCCAACATGGACTACCGGAAAAATTGATAATGGTGTAACTATTCCAGCATCGCCTTCCAATGCCGCTTTTGTTCAGGCTCATTACGATGCCATTACATTAGGTGCTGAATCTTTCACCGTTGAAATGTGGTTCAAATCGGCCGGTGGCGCGGTGGATTGGTATTTGATTCACAAAGGAAGTCACGTTGCAAATGCAACCACAGGAGCCACAGGTAAATGGTTCGGAATTCAGTACAATAAAACAGGAAGCAACGACCGCCTGACCTGGGGAATTGATGATAATGTTACCAAAACAGATTTGAATGTTACCGGCTCTACCTATTTCAATAACGAATGGCATCATTTGGTTTGTATGCGCGATGTGGAAGCCGACCAAATAAAAACCTATGTTGATGGCGTTTTAAAAGGTACAAAAACGGATGGTACCGGAAATATTGCCCAAATTGAAAATCTGGTTATCGGCAACACCAATGTCAATTTTGTAAATGCATTCGGAGGATCTATCGACGAAGTTTCGATTTACAAAGGCGCATTAACAGCCGATGAAGTACTCGAGAACTACAATAACGGATTGAAAACAGGAATATTTACACCCCATGCAAATACCCGACTTAGCTCTTACCCAAATCCTTTTGTAAACGAATTGAATATAAATGTACCTGAACTAAATGAACAATTAGTTGATGTTCAATTACATGCCATTTCAGGACAATTAGTCTGGAATAAATATTTGCGTATTTCAAATAATTTACTCAACATGAAAGGATTAGATTTTTTAGATCAGGGAGTTTATATCTGCACCCTGAAATCTAACGATAACAAAACGTATTCGATAAAACTAATAAAATAAAGCATTAAAAAATAATTAACAATTATTATTTTCTTTATTCAGAAATAGGCAAATCAATTTTATCTTCCGGAACAATATAGGCATTAGGAAAATGTTTTTGTATATCCATTAGGAAACGAGTGGCTTCTAAGCGGGTAGTGAAATTTCCTACA
>JAKLIM010000359.1 GCA_022709605.1 Bacteroidota bacterium
AATCCACCAACACCAATTTTCCTTTGGTTTGTTGATTGAAATTTATATCGGTCAATGTGATAATTTTATCATTATCAGCCACTTTTGGCGAACTTTTCATTTTGGCACGTGCATATATATTTAGTAAAACAATAGCTCCAAGCACTATGGCAATTACAATTAGAAATGTTTGCATAATTTTATTTTTACCCCTGAATTCTTACGTCTTAGACGGACTAAATTACAGGTAATTAATTTATTATTAAATAGTTAATTAATTATTGTTTTTTGAAAATAGTAAATAGACTTGGTCTTTAAGTCCCTTTAGGGGTTTGGGGCCATTTATCTCCTCATCATCATGTGCATCAACCCACCACCGTTTTTTACGTTTTTAAATCCAAGTTGTTGTAATACTCTTTGTCCATAAGCGGAGCGGGCACCTGAAGCACAATACAAAGTTATGTCTCTCGATTTATCGCCTAATTCACCGGCACGCGCAGCTAACTGATCTAAATCGATATTTATCGCTCCCGGGTAAGCTCCACTTGCAAATTCACCTCTCGACCGAACATCAATAATAAGTGGTTCATTGGATACTTGTTTCACTTCCTTTTTGGGTTGCTCAGCAGAACGTACTTGTGCCATCATAGAATGTAAACCTCCTCCGTTTTTTACATTGGTATATCCCATTTGCATCAACATGCGTTGAGCATAAGCAGATCGCGCACCCGAAGCACAATAAACAATTATTTCGCGGTCGGTATTGTTTCCAAGTTCCTGGTAACGGCTCATTAATTCGTCCAACGAAATGTTAATGGCATTGGGAACAGCTCCTGAATTAAACTCTTGTGGAGTACGAACATCAACAATGATTGGTTTTGAGAAATCATCCGTTTGTGACGAGTTGTTTTCTTCCTCTAATTTCTCATTTTTTACTTTCCCAATTTCTTTTTTCTCAATATTTAACAACTCAATTTTCAGGTTTTTAAAACCAACCGCTCTTGCCTGACGTTGCAAAGATGCATGACCGCCCGAAATATTGGTTACATCTATAAAACCAGCTCCAATCAATGTGCGCAAAGCCTGATGACCTTTTTTACCTGTTTCGTCGTAAACAATTACCGGACGATTGGCTGGAATTGAACCTAACTTTTCGGGTAATAGTTCCAATGGAATATGCATAGCACCCATTACGTGCGTTTTTTCGTAAGCAAAAATATCACGAACATCAATGAAAATCGGATTTTTACCTTCGAGAAAAGCATCTAATTCCGAACTTGTAACTGATGGACTAAAGCCTGACATTTTATTTTCAGCAGTAAATGCAGCCATATTGATGGCATCGTTGGCTGTACCAAGTGGCGGCGAATATGCAAAATCCACATCTGCTAAATCGCTTACCGTAAGTTTAGTAGCTGCTGCAGTTGCAATCACGTCTAATCTTCTGTCGGCACCTTCGTAACCTGCAGTTTGACCACCCAGGATTACACCTGTGGTTTTATCGTAAATCAACATGACTGACACCTGCGCTGCTCCGGGATAATAGGAAGTATGATGTTCTTTATGAACAACAATGGCATCGGCATCCATTCCCAGCGCTCGCGCTTGTTTCAATGACAAACCTGTTGTTCCGGCTACTGCTTCGAAGACCCGAACAATTGAAGTTCCGATAGAACCTTTGTAGCTGTGTTTTCCACCCAAGGCATTTTCGGCAGCAATACGTCCCTGACGATTGGCCGGACCTGCCAACGGAATGCGTACTTTTTTGCCATTTACACGATGTTCAATTTCCACCATATCACCTGCAGCGTATATATCTGCATCCGAGGTTTGCATAAATTCATTGACCAACAAACCACCGGCTTCACCTAATTCAAGACCGGTTTCTTTTGCCAATTGCAACGTTGGACGAACACCAATCGAGAGCAAAACCATATCAGCATCGAGCGTTTTTCCGTTGTCAAGTTTTACGCTTCGTGTTCCAATTTCAGTAACTCCCGCACCTGTGTGAATTCCAACGCCGTACGAAAGCATTTCATTTTCGATAAATCCGGCAGTTTCTGCTTCCATAATGGCCATAACGTGAGGCATCATTTCCACTACATTCACTTTCATGCCCCGTTTAACAAGTGCTTCCACCATTTCCAGACCAATAAATCCTCCACCTACTACCACAGCAGTTTTTGGTTTCTTTTCGTCGATAAATGAAGCAATTTTGTCCATGTCTTCCAATGTCCAAAGTGTGAAAACATGACTTGCATCAGCACCCGGGAGTGTTGGTTTAATCGGACGACCGCCCTGAGCCAAAATCAGTTTGTTGTATTCAAATGTTTTTTGTTCGCCACTGCGGGTATCAAGCGTTTTAATGGTATGTCCGGCTTTATCAATTGAACTTACAAGCGTATGAACATGAACATCCACATTGTATTGTTCCTTGAAGCTTTCAGGACTTTGAAGAATCAGTTTCGAACGGCTTTTGATATCGCCACCTATATAATAAGGTAATCCACAATTGGCAAACGAAATATCCGGACCGGCTTCGAGCATGGTGATTTGTGCATCAGGTGAAATTCTGCGGGCTTTTGCTGCGGCAGTTGCACCTGCTGCCACACCTCCAACTATTACAATTTTATCCATATATATTTTTTGTTTTATTTTTCTTTTTTAATTTGACGCTGCAAAGGTAAAACAAACTTATTGAATTACAATAGTATCACTAATAAATTATTTTAATATCACTATTATTTTTATTTATAAATTAGAAATAATTCATTTTAAATGAACATAAGTTCAATATTATTTGTTTTATTATTATAAATGAGAAGAAATGAGGTTGTGAATTTATAACAATAATCTATATGCTTATTAATAATATCTGTTTGATCTATCCCGAAAATTGTATTTACTTTGCATTATAAAAAAACATGAACATATATTCATACGTAATAATAAATTATAAAACACTCTTTAAACAATAAATTTAAAAAAAACATTATGGAAACAAATGAAATTATTTCTTTGCCACGTATTGGCGACAAAGCACCTTCTTTTAAAGCAGTAACAACTCAGGGTAACATCAATTTCCCCGAAGATTATGCAGGTAAATGGGCTATTCTTTTCAGTCATCCGGCTGATTTTACACCGGTTTGCACTTCCGAATTTATGACTTTTGCTTCGATGCAAAGTGATTTTGAAGCGCTGAACACACAGTTAGTTGGTCTTTCGGTGGATGGTTTATACAGCCACATAGCCTGGTTGAGAACCATTAAGGAAAAAATAGAGTACAAAGGAATGAAAAATGTGGAAGTGACATTCCCATTAATCGAAGACATCACCATGGAAGTGGCCAATAAATATGGTATGATGCAGCCTGGCGAAAGCAATACCAAAGCAGTTCGCGCCGTATTTTTTATCGATCCGAAAGGAATTATTCGTGCAATGATTTATTATCCGCTTTCGTTGGGTCGTAATTTCGACGAATTAAAACGCGTTATTATTGCACTTCAAACAGCCGATAATTTTGGTGTTGCCATGCCTGCTGATTGGCGTCCGGGTGATGCTGTGATTGTACCTCCTGCCGGATCTTGCGGAGTTGCAAAAGACCGTATGGAAGGTAAAGAAGAAGGTGTGAAATGTTACGACTGGTTCTTCTGTACCAAAGAATTGTCGAAAGAAAAAGTTGAAGCAGCGTTGGGTAAAAAATAAGTTGTAATAAAAACTTGATCAGAAGAGGAATAGGAAACTATTCCTCTTTTCAATATTGTGTAAATTTAGTTTTGAATATTATTTTCAGAAATTAATGAAGATCTATTATTTATTGAGAATACATATCAAATTTAAAACACTACAACCTAAAGTAAGTTGGAAAAAAGTTGCTGTATGATAAGAATTATTCAATAGCTTATTGTATTTTTAAAATATGAAATTGATTTATACTTAATTCAAAATCATTAATTTATATTT
>JAKLIM010000036.1 GCA_022709605.1 Bacteroidota bacterium
TAACGTATGGAGATGCAATTCGCATCAGGATGCCTTATAAAGATCGAGCCGAATCGTCGAACCAATATATCTGGCTCGAAAATCATCAGTGCGGAAAAAATGGCAAAATCGATGATTTGAATTTATCATTCCCCGGAAGTTGCCGCGATGTGACCAAAGCAGGCATTTATGCGTATTATCAGGTTGGTAAAGACATACGCGAAAGCCCTTACGACAGCATTGTTTTTCCGAAAAACGAAAAAGACAACCTCCGCATTATCAGCGCCGAAGGCAATCACGATGTGATTTTCAAGGGTCGGGTGAATGATTGTTTGGGCTATTGCGGAGGAGTCAACTGTCGTCCGCAATACGAATACATTTCAGAAAATCCTTTCACGGGTGTAAACGACCAATCCGAAGTTTTCCCGGTGAACACTTTTACAACTAAAATCAATTTTAACCCAGGCAATCAACTCATCGGTTCAAAAATAAAAAACGGCATACTGCACAACAACCTGCCCTGGCTTGGAGACAATTTCGACGCTTTTGTACCCACTTCCGAAGGTGCATCAATGGATATGAGCACCAATCCCGCTGCGGTAAATACTACTACTTATTATTCAATTCAAAACACCCGGGTAGGAGATTCACTTACCTTCAAAGCGGTTGATAGTTTGCGCAATACCCGAAAAATTTACCTGACAGGCTTGAGCATTCGCATGATTGACCCAAATCCTGCTGATAACGGAATGAAAACTTACACCGTAAAAATAAGATGGGACGATTATGATCTAAAACACGATGTTATCTGGAAAGGCGATATAGTGCTGAATGAAAAACTAAATATACTTCCCGGAAAAACGGTTCGGTTGGACCAAAGCCGCTCAGCAAACCAAATACCGTTCGATACCGTCTCGGGTTGCTTTGCCCGCACCACTTTTTTTACCTGCAAATCCGGTTCAGAATTAAATATGCTCGAAGGTTCAGTTTTTGAATTAAAGGAAAAAAGTACGCTGATTCTCGAAAACAATGCATCGTTCACCATACAAAACGGCGCCATACTCACCGTAGAACCCGGCTCAACGATGCTAATAAGCCAGGGCGCAAATCTCATACTATCAGGCAACAGCAAAATTGTAATAAAAGCCGGAGCCTATTTTTGCGCACAACCCGGATCAAACATACTACTTTCAGGCGACGATTGTAAAATTGAATTTGAAGAAGGAGCCATCAAAGGCGTTCACCCGGCATTATTTCCCGATACCGAATGTTTGTAAATAGAGCAAAGAACAACCCCGATAGCTATCGGGGAAAGACAAAAGACAAAATTAAGAATTTGATAAACAGACGAATAAAGATACTTATTAGTAATTTATTTTTTTGTGGAAACATTCAACCTAGACCCTTTTCTACAAGTCGCATAGCGACGACCGATCTGTCAGCGTGGGGTTTCAACCCCATGCGATAATAAGCAAAGCCCATAATCACACAAAATCTCCAAATACCGACACCCTGTCCCCTTTCTCCCTGGGAGAAAGGGTTAGGGATAGAGGTCGAAATAAGAAATTGCAAGCCTTTTATAACGTTTATTTTTTATTCAAAAAATATCCCATCAATCTTTTACCTTTTTTCACTAAGTTTGCAGAAAATAAATTTCCAATGAAAATCCTGCTCATCACACCGCCCCTTACGCAACTCAACACCCCCTACCCGGCCACTGCACAGTTGCTTGGGTTTTTACATTCGCGTGGAATCGACGCTTCACAATCCGATTTAAGCATCGAATTAATTTCAACCCTTTTCACCCGGAAGTACCTTGCCGAAATTTTCGAAACGGCAGCATCAAAGCCCGCATTGTCCAAAGCACATAAAATCATGCTTCAACAGGCCGATTTTTATTTGCAAACCATCGAGCCCGTCATGCAATTTTTATCGGGCACCGACAGCACGACCGCCATACGTTTCTGCAACCCCGATTTCTGGCCGGCAAGCAAACGCCAGCCCTCCGAAGATGATCTCGAATGGGCTTTCGGAACAGTTGGCAACCACGACCGAGCCAAACATCTTTGCACACTTTTCTTGAAAGATATCAGCGATTTAATACAGAAAACCATCGATCCCCATTTCGAAATGATACGGTATGCCGAATCGCTTTGCCTGCACCTGCCTGAGTTTGAACCTTTGCAGCAAGAACTCGAAAAACCCTATTCACTGATCGACAAAGTGTTGATCGATATTTTTGCTGAAAAAATTAAGCGCAACCAACCCGAATATGTGGGTTTCTCCATTCCTTTTCCCGGAAATTTGTACAGCGCATTGCGTTGTGCCCAATGGCTCCGGAAGGAATTTCCCCACATCAAAATTATCATGGGCGGCGGTTACGTAAACACCGAACTGCGCCAGATAACCGACACGCAATTATTCGATTACACCGATTACCTCACTTTCGACGATGGCGAATTGCCCTTGCTGAGAATATTGCAGGGAGAGGAATTAATTCGCACCCTGTATCGCGATGAAGATAATAACATTGAACGGGTGAATTTCGACAGCAAAGAAAATATCAAATTTGCCGAAACCGGAACCTTGAACTACAGCGGTTTAACCGAAAATAACTACATCAACATGATCGAACTCACCAACCCCATGCACGCCCTGTGGAGCAACGGACGGTGGAACAAAATGATGTTGTCGCACGGTTGTTACTGGTCCAAATGCGCCTTCTGCGACGGATCTCTCGACTATATCCGCAGGTACGAAAAAGCGCCTGTCGAAATGTTGGTCGACCGGATGGAACAAATCATGCATCAGACCGGACAAAGCGGTTTTCATTTTGTCGACGAAGCAGCTTCGCCGGCCGTATTGCGCAAATTAGCCGAAGAAATTATCCGCCGCAAATTGGTGGTAAGTTACTGGACCAACATTCGATTCGAGAAATCATTTACTCCAGAGCTTTGTTTTCTTTTAGCTCAATCCGGTTGTATTGCTGTATCGGGAGGATTAGAAGTAGCCTCACCCCGCGTACTCGCGCTAATCAACAAAGGCATTACGATAGAAACAGCCCGCGAAAGTATGAAAAATCTCACCGATGCAGGCATCATGACACATGCCTATTTAATGTATGGCTTCCCGTCCGAAACCGCCAAAGAAACCACCGAATCATTAGAAGTGGTACGCGATCTTTTTGCAAACGGTTGGTTACAATCCGCCTTCTGGCATCGTTACGCCATGACCATTCACAGTCCTTCGGGCATCAATCCCGCCAGCGTAGGAGCGGTATCGCTACAAACCCAACCCAACACATTTGCCAACAACGAAATTCCATTCAGCACCCCGAACGAAATTGATCTCGAATTCTATGGCAAAGGTTTAAACATCGCCACTTACAACTACATGCATGGTACAGGTACGATGTTCCGGTGAAAAAGTGGTTTGATAATAAGAAAAAATAAACATAATCTTGAATCAATAGAAAGCCCTACAATTGACAATAAAATTTAGTTAAATTCTTATTGATTATCTAAAATATAGTTTTTATCTTTGGGGAAAAATTTGAATCTAAATTAAAAACATCTGTTCTAGTTAAGTCTTAATAAAATAAAAAGACATTAAGATTGAAAAAGCAGAAAATTTTTCGATTTTGACTTGAAAGAAAAAGAATAAAAAATGGATGAACTAAAAGCAATACAAGCAGAACCGAAGACTGGAAACGAATACTTAACAGATAACGGTGAAAAAACAAAATACAATTTATTAGGTTTTTGGAGTTGGAGTGTGTCTGATATTTTAAGTAATGCTACTCGTGGAAGATTTGCCGAATTCATTGTTGGTACAGCTATTGGGCTTAACCCAAAAAACTTAAGAGATGAGTGGGACGCTTATGACTTGAAAACAGATAATGGAATCAAAATAGAAGTTAAGTCTGCGGCATACATTCAATCTTGGAATCAAAAGAAGATATCAACTATTTCATTCTCAACAAAACATGCAAAATATTGGAATTCAGAAATATATTCAGAAAATGAAAAACCAAGACGACACGCAGACATATATGTTTTTTGTCATTTAAAACACTTAGACCAAGCAACTATTGACCCATTAAAGATGGAACAATGGGATTTTTATGTACTACCAACTTTTATACTTGACAATTACAAAAGAAGTCAGAGTTCAATTACGATTAATTCTCTAAGAAGATTGACAAACCCAATTATTTACAATAAATTGAAAACTGAAATTGACAAAGCAGCTGAAGAACAAATAAAACAAACATTTGCTCGTTCTAACACCCGTTGCATTTAGTAGGTTGCTGGTTTTAAGCTAGGCATGGCGTTTTATTTTGTTTACAGTGCCCCTCCTGCCTAATGTATTTTATTTAAACATACAAATAATCCCCCTACCGTCTATCTCCCTTAATCTTTCAAATTTTCAATCCACTACTTTCAAAACACAATATTATTTTAAATTTTTATCCCTGCACGATGAATGCGGGGATTTTTTATGTGCAAGGGTTCGAAATAAATTGATTTTTATTGAACAAAAAAAGCTGTTTAAAGTTATAAGAGGTAAACAATTTTGATAAATCTATTTGAAAAGAATCAACAACTAATAATCATACGGATGATGGACAACTCGTAGAGCTTGTGCAAAAGTCCGATTAAAAACACATACCATGGATGGATACGAATCAAAACGGCGCGATTTTTTAAAAAAACTCGGGCTTATAGCGAGTGCAACAGTGCTTACTACAACAGGTGCGGTAAAACTTACCGAAATTATTGAAGATAAAATAGAAAAAATTGTACTTACAAAAGAGCAGTCGGACTTTTTGGAAAAGTACGAAAACTGGCTGGAAGCATTTCACGATATGGCTAAGTTTCAGAAGAAAGACCCTGAACACCTTGAAAACAATAAAAAACTGATGGCGCTGTCGGAAGACGCCAAGGGCTGGCAAAAAGAATTGATAGAGCACATGAAGGACGATAACTTTGCGCGCTATTTTATGATCAGAACAGAGAGAATTACCGACACGATAAATAGTTGAGAGTTAAACCCCGGTACAATCGGATGTAAGTTTATTGATCAATCGCATCAGAAAGTCCGGGGAAAATTTTATTGCAATAATTCCTTTAAACTTATATTGGTATACCCCTCCTAAATCCCCATTTCCAAACCCCTATTCCCCACCCAATAACTACAATAACAAATAGACGTTAAATTTTAAAAAATAAAATAAACGGATGCATTAACAATATACAAAAATCCTGTATATTTGGCGCACAATAAACCCGATTACTAATTTAAAATTTAACTGGTTATGACAACTAATTCAGAAACAGGACACGCCAAAAACGTGGCAAACTTCAGCACTTTAATCACTTCTGCCACAGCGTTAGGCACAGCTTACAACCCGTCGAAAGAAGCATTAAAACCCGCAGCTTTACAAAGCACACTTACAGCTGCCAGCAATTCATTGTACAATGTAAACACCTTACGCACTGCATATTCCAATGCAGTTGCAGCCCGCGAATTCGCTTTCGCGCCCTTAAGCAAGCTCATTACCCGTTCCTACTATGCACTAAAAGCTTCCGACACCACTTCATTAGTCGACGATACCGCCAAAACCATTGTACGCAAACTTCAGGGTACAAGTGCAAGAGCCAAATTTACCGAAGAAGAGAAACAAGCCCTCGAAGCCGAAGGCAAGTCGACAACTCAAATTTCAACCTCGCAAATGAGCTTCGACCTCCGGTTAGAAAACTTCGATAAGTACATCAAAACCCTTGCCTCCATCGAGTTTTACAACCCCAACGAGGAAGATTTAAAAGTGTCAACACTCACAGCACTTTACAACGATTTGAGAACCAAAAACTCCGAAGTGATCACCGCCGCCGTTCAACTCAGCAACGCCCGAATCAACCGTAACAATCTGCTGTACAAACCACTTACAGGCCTGGTCGACATTGCTTCCGATGCAAAATTGTATATTAAATCCGTTTTCGGACCTTCAAGCCCACAATATAAACAAGTGTCGAAGCTGAACTTTATAACACCAAGACAATAAATACATACAATCATTCTGCGGTTGTCATTCCGACAACCGCATTTTTATTTACCCAATCCTAAAAAAACTTTAAGCCGTCCAAAAAATACAATAAGCCATACACAAAATGTTTTGAGCAATGCACAAAATACATTAAGCAATGCATAAAATGTTTTGAGCCATACACAAAATGTTTTGAGCCATACACAAAATGTTTTGAACAATGCACAAAATGTTTTGAGCGATACAAAATATACATTAAGCGATACAAAAAATGTTTTGAGCAATGCACAAAATACATTAAGCGATACACAAAATGTTTTGAGCGATACACAAAACACATTGAGCCATACACAAAATTAGAATAACAAAAAAAAATAACCGTAATAATTACAAACAATGAAAAAATGTCCCAATTGCAACTCAGAAGTTGAAGACCTTTTCGATTTATGTTGGAACTGTAACTACAGCTTCACCGAAAACAAAATCGTTGAATTTGAAGATTTAGAAAAAAACGAAAAAATAAAAAAAATCGATTGTTTACGCTGTAAAGTTCCGCTCACATACTCCGGAAACTTTAAATTCCACGAAGGAACCCGATTCGGCATTTTCGGAAATCTACTGGAAGCTTTCACCAACAGAGAATCTTTCGATTTATACCTTTGCCCTAAATGTGGAAAAGTCGAATTCTTTTCCCCACTGATTTAGCAATACCACCTCTGCTCCCGCGCGAATTGCATCGATTATACAGTTGAAAATTTAGTACATAACAAAAAATGAAGCACACTGATAACGTATATTAATCTAATTAACAAAGAGCCGGGTACATTTAAAAAACATACAAACTGATTTTCAAAAAGATTAATTTCGATATACCGAAGTCTCGGTACGGTACGAATCAAATTCAATTTATTGAATTTTAAATCAGAAAAAATCCGCTATAATTAAAATTAAACAGCGGCAATCCGTTAAATCTGCTTAATCCGCGTTTCTATTCTTAATTATTTAAAAAAAATATCAGATGCCTCCGCTTTTGAATTTCCTCCGGCTTTAGACTTTGGCGTGAACTCAGTCGAACGCCGGAGGAGAAAATGTTCGTCGGGTTCAACTTTAAATATCTGCACTACAACTTCATGTCCGGACTTTAAAAAAAAGACTGTTTGCAGTTTCGTTTGATGTAACATTGTACGGTGTTAAATCAAAAATTGCGTCGACATGAAAAAGTTATTATTCTTCTTCTTGCCTTTATTTTTTACGGGCATTCTTTTCGCTCAAAGTACTTCCGAAACTGCGATGGATACCGTTTCAATAATTGAAAAAAAAGATAAATTAAGTTTGAACGGATTTGTTCGGGGTTCTGTGTTTGGTGGTGGCGAAACATGGCAATTGGCATCTGCTTTTGCCGAAATGGCTTTACAGGCTGAATTCAAGAGCGGTAAGGCATTTTTAAATCGGATATTCGATTGAGAAAAGGAGTGTTTTTCGGAGAAAATGATCAGATGATTCAATTCAAAGAATTATTTGCAGGTTATCGGGGCGAAAAACTGGATGCTTTGATGGGTAATCAGATTATCAACTGGGGACGAAGCGACGGTTTTAATCCTACGAATAACATTACTCCCAACGATTATTTCTTTCTTTCGTCCAATCCCGACGACCAAAAAGAATCGAATTTTATGCTCCGGTTAAAATACCGGTTTATACCAGCCATTGAACTTGATCTTATCGCAATTCCGTTTTATGCCTCCTCAAATTATCGTTACGATTTGTTCGAAATGGGTGAAAATGTGAACTTTGGCGCAGAAATTATTCCTCCGAAAGAATTAAATAACAGTACGCTTGCTGCCCGTTTAAATTTCGAATTCCCTGCTGCTGGCTGGTCGGTTTCTTATTTCAATGGTTTCGATCCTTACCATGGATTCGATGTTCAGTCGGTCGATTGGACATCCGGAATGCCTTTACTTACGAATGTTTCCACTCCGTACCGTAAAACGACCCTGGGTGCCGATGTTGCCATTCCACTCGGGAACTGGATATTTCGGGCTGAAGCGGCTTACAATACAACTAAAAATCCGGATTCGAACATGTTTATCCCGTTATCGGACGTAGGCTATGTGGCTGCCATTGAAACAAATATAGCAGGCGTAACACTGATTGGACAGTATATAGGAAAATATACCCCGGACTTTTTTGATTTACCATTGCCTGTGCTTTCAAATCCAATGGATCCGATGGCGCAATTTCAGTATGCAAATCAGATGATTGATTACGAAAACAGACTTTTTAACCGAAAAATTTTCTATCAGCAGGAGAAAACAAATCATGCTGTTTCGCTCACTTTATCCAAATCTTTTGGTTACGATGCCTGGAATGCCGAATTGACAAACTATTACAATTTCACTTCCAACGAAATGATATTGCGGCCTAAGTTATCGTGGAAAATAACCGATGCATTGACTTCGGCCATTGGTGTAAATTATATGCAGGGCGATTCAAAATCACTCTTTGGCTATTCGTCGAAAGTGATGAACGGAGGTTTTCTGGAATTAAAAGTCACATTTTGATAAGATTAAGAAATTAAGAAATTGAGAAAATAAGAAATTAGAATATTACCATTCATATTATGAAACCTAAAAAACATAATCAGGAATTTGGAGATTTAATTCCCTCATCGGGAGTGAAAAGGAGTTTCAAAAAAACGATGTTTATTATTCGTTATCGCTGGTGGATTATTTCACTAACTTTACTGTGTGTTGCTCTGTCCATTATTCCTTTATTCAATATCCGCATAAATTCGGATCTGGAATCGTATTTGCCGGACACAATGCAGTCGAAACAAAGCAGCAAGTTGATAAGCGATGTGTTTGGAAACGAAGAGCCGGTTCTGATTATTTTAGAAAGTGCTGATATTCTACATCCTGCAACATTACAACGCATTGAAAATCTGAGCAATGCTTTTTCAAAACAACAGGAATTTAAACGGGTTTATACTTTATTCGATACCAAAAATATCCGTTCGGAAGATGGAGCAATGATTATTGAACCTGTAATTGGTAAAATACCGCATACAAACTCTGAAATTGAAAAACTGCGCAATGAGATTAAAGCCAATGATCTTGCCTACAAATTGGTGGTCTCGGCCGATTTCAGGTATACACTTTTAATTCTTAGTTCGGATAAAACGCTGAGTGATTCGGAGTTAATGACCAAAATTCAGCATACACTCGATCAGTTTCCGGGTGCAGAGAAAGTGAGCATTACGGGTCAACCTTACCTCAGAGACGATGCCAATAAAAAAATTAGCCGCGATTTATTGGTGTTACTTCCGCTCGGACTTTTAATCATGTTTTTGGTCCTTTGGGTTTCGTTTCGCGAACTAAAGGGTGTTCTTTTGCCATTTTCGGTGGTGGTTTTTTCCATCATTGTTTGCATGGGTTTAATTCCGGCTTTTGGGTGGGAACTCAGCCTGATAGGTGTTTTGATACCGATTATGATGATTGCCATTGCCAATAATTACGGGGTGTATTTTATTGCCCGATACCAGGATTTGAATGCAAATGAACCCGAACTCAGCATGAAAAAGATAGTACAATTATGTGTGTCTTATTTGGTTACACCTGTCACGCTTTGTGGACTGACAACCATTGTGGGTATTCTGGGTTTAGTTGCGCATTTGCTGTTGCCGGCCCGACAAATGGGAATTGTAACCGGAATTGGGATCAGTTTTGCGCTCATAGTAAGTTTGTTATTTATCCCGTCAATGTTGTCGTTGATGAAAAAAGGAAAACCCCACAAGGATTTGACAGGCCATTCGAAAGGTATTATTTCAATATTGCTGCATCGAACCGGAACGTTTGTAACAGTACATCCAAAGTCGGTCATCATTCTTTTTGCCGTATTTTTTTTACTAACTTCTTCTGGTCTGATATTTTTCAGAGTCGCTCCCGATTCGAACAGAGTTTTACCGAAAAATCATTCTTTTAACCGCGCTATTTCCATTGCCGATGAACATTTTGGAGGAAGTAAAATGATATCGGTGATGTACACCGGCGATGCGAAAAGTCCGGAATTACTCAATAAAATGAATTATTGCGAGATGGAACTAAAAAAAATGCCGCAAATTGGCAGTGTTACATCATTAGCCACCATAATCCGCAAAATGAGCACCGCCTTAAACGATTCGTCGAGTGCAGAATTTGACAAAATACCTCAATCAGGCGATGCTGTGGCGCAGTATATTGAACTTTATTCGATGAATGCTGATGCTGACGATATTGAACAATTCGTAAATTTTGATTACACCAAAACGCTGATGACCATTCAGTATCGGGCTAAAAAACTGTCAGAAATCAATCAAATATTAGAAAAATTAAAAACAATTAATGGTAATGATCAAACAAATATTACGGTTGGAGGATACAGTTTGGTCGAAAAAGAAATAAGTGAATCCATAGTAAACGGTCAGATTTACTCGCTCATTTTAGCTTTAATTGCAATAATTATTTTACTCAGCCTAATTTTCAAAAGTGTAAACGCCGGCATTATCGGGAGTTTACCCCTGGTCTTTGCCGTTTTCTGCACTTTTGGACTCATGGGCTGGCTCGGTATAGAACTTAACATGGTAACAGCTTTACTTTCATCAATTTCAATAGGCTTGGGGGTCGATTTTACAATTCATATTTTCTGGCGCATCAAATGGGAACTTTCAAGGGGAAACAATTACGCAGGAAGCATTATCAGTACGCTGAAAACCATCGGTCGCGGAATCAGCATCAATGCATTGTCGGTTATGTTGGGATTTTCGGTGCTTTTTTTCTCCTTATTTCCACTAATCCAATCATTTGCATTTCTGATTATCATATCATTATTCTTGTGTCTGATGAGTGCATTGATATTAATTCCGGCTTTGTGTATCCGTTTTAAACCAAAATTTCTCGAAAAATAAATATATAAACCTTCAAAAAAATGTATTAATAAAATCAAAAAATATTGCTGAATAGGATTTTCTATTTTCTTATTTTCTTATTTTCTTAATTTCTTATTTTCTTATTTTCTTAATTTCTTAATTTCAACAAATATTGCACTATTAATAATGAAAACAAAAACTTTTATCGCCATTTTCCTGTCTATTATTTCAACAGGTTCATTTTCACAAACTGCAAAAGAAATCAGTAAAAAATCGATTGATGCCATCGATGTGGGGAACATCGAAATGATTTCGACTATTAATATACGTGATGCCAAAGGAAATAAACGGGTTCGGCAAATTACCACAGCTTCGAAACAGTTTGGAGGAGTGACAAAAATGCTCATTCGGTTCATAGCGCCAGCCGATGTAAAAGGCACATCGATTTTGGTGTACGATTATGAGAATGAAAGTGATAACATGTGGATTTACTTGCCTGCGCTTCGCAAAGTTCGTCGGGTGGTAAGTTCCGAAAAAGGAAAAAGTTTCATGGGTTCCGAATTTACAAACGCAGACATGAGCAAGCCCAATACCGAAGATTTTGATTACAATATTATCGGAACGGAAATGTACGAAGGAAAAAGTTGTTGGAAAATAGAAACGACCTCTAAAACAGAAGCCATCGCCAACGAAAATGGTTTTAAAAAACGAATTAGTTACACCGATAAGAGTAATTATGTAAGTTACAAAGTAGAATATTACGATGCCGAAGGAAAGTTACGAAGAATTCAGACCCTTAGCAATTATAAAAAACAGCCGAACGGGAAATATTTTGCATACTATATGAGCATGGAGAGTGTTCAATCGGGTCGGAAATCCGAAATGATTATTGACAAGCTTCAGTCAGGCTCGCAACTGCCCGAAAGTGCTTTTGCACCAACTGCGTTAGAAAAATAACCTAAATACAATTTCCACAATGACTATTCTATGTAAAAATTTAATTTGTTTTATTCTCCTGATAACGTCCACGGGAATATCAGGCCAGACGCTTGATATCCGAATAAAAAACATTAAAAAGACCGGAGGAAAAATCTGTATAGCCATTTTTGCCAACGAATCAGAATTCAGAACCGAAAAACCTTGTGAGGAGTATAAATACGATAAAAAGGAAAAGGAGAGCGATGAATTTTCAGTGAAAATTCCTATTCGTTCGGGTCAATTCGGAGTGTCGGTGTTGCACGACGCAAACTGTAATGGTAAAATGGATTATAACTTAATAGGAATTCCCCGCGAAGGATTTGGCTTTTCGAATTTTTTTCATCGGGGAATATTAAAACCACACTTCAACGATTTTGATTTTTTTGTTGAGAAAAATGAAGAAAAGATGATTACAGTGGTTATGAAATACTTTTAAATGATTGAATAACTATATTTTTTCAACCAAAATTCTGTTCAAAAAAGTTTAATACTAAGTCTTTCTATCGCTATAATTAGATTTGTCTGTTTTTCCTTACTCAAAAGGCTAATGTTAATGTTTGCCGATTGGTAAATCCCATCTGCTTTGGTTTTTTGAAGTTTTAATTCTTTCCGAAGTCCGAAAAATCCGTTCGAGAGAATGTAACTGTTGAAATCATCACTACTTACCTTGTACTCTTTATAAGCAAAATTGTTCCCTAAAAAATTAAACAGTGATTTCCAACTATTGGTAATAGGTGTGTATGCCCTGATAGTTATTTCATTGTCGTTAGGTGTGAACTCTATCAGTGCGGGTTTTATTTTTTCACTTATTAATAAGAATAATAAAACCAATGATATTAATGCAAAATACCCATTGTTTGAGATATTTATTATGTCAATTCCAATGAGTTTCGCAGCAATTAATCCAATGTATCCAATAATTATACTGAAACAAATGATAACTGCAATTCGATAAATTTTAAATTCAGTTTTATTATTAATCATATTCATTTTTTTTAGGCAATATTTAAATTCTGATAAGTTATTGCTTGTAGTTTTATAGTTTGGAACATTGCTTCGTGATGCAAATATTTAAAATGGGTAGAGCATTCATTTTCATATTAATTTCTTTGTAACAAGGCTGATGCAAAAATAAATAATTATTTTAATCTACAAATCTATTTTTAAAAAAATAATTATGTAGTAAAAAACTTGAAAAAGCTACCAGAGGTTTGATAACTTCGAACCAACTCATTCGCTACTAAAAGCACTTATTTGCCGAAAAGTTCATCAACCTGACGGAATTAATAATCATAAAAACTGGCTTTTTATGTAGTTTTCGTTGTAATTATCAACTTTGAATTATTAAATTATTTTATTATTTTTGGCCGTTTTATTTTTAAATATATATTAATCCTAACTTTTTGAATTTTATGAATACTAAAAAACTGATTACTATCGCTGTTTTGTTTGGTGTAATTATAAGTGCTTCAGCACAAATTACTGAAGCCGAAAGCAAGTTGAAAACCCTGGTAACCGACACAGTGAGTGGATGGAAAACCGGTGGAATATCTAATGTAAATTTTGCCCAAACAGCATTAATAAACTGGGCTGCAGGAGGAGAGAATTCGTATGCCGTAAACGGATTATTGAGTTTATTTGCAAATTATAAAAGTGGTGAAAATGCTTGGGACAATTCGCTCGATATGGGGTATGGATTGTTGAATCAGGGCGAAGTGGGCTTGCGAAAAACCGATGATAAGTTTGACTTCTTGTCGAAATACGGTCGGAAAGCTTTTACCAATTTTTATTACACTGCCCTTGTGAATTTCAAAACTCAGTTTGCACCGGGTTATAATTACGGAACTAACAAAGTGAAAATCTCCAACTTGTTTGCGCCTGCTTATTTACTTACAGCTGTGGGTTTAAATTATCAACCAAACAAAAATTTCAATGCATTTTTGGCACCCTTCACAGGTAAAATGACCATTGTAACCGACGAAGAACTGTCGAACGCCGGCGCTTTTGGAGTTGAAAAAGGAAAAAACACCCGAACTGAATTTGGAGGTTATGCCCGTATGATTTATACACGAAACGATTTCAAAGGTGAAATTTTAAAGAATATGTCGTTAACATCGAAAATTGATTTATTTTCAAACTATCTTAAAAATCCTCAATATGTGGATGTTAGTTGGGAAAATATAATCGCCATGAAAGTAAATAAATACATAAGTGTAAGTTTGAACACGCATTTATTGTACGATTACGACATGAAAATAGTAGATACTAACAACGATGGAACGCCTGATAAAACAAAGGTGCAGTTTAAGGAAATTCTGGGAGTTGGTTTTGTGTACAAATTTTAGAGCTAAAAAAAACTCACTGAAAAGTGAGTTTTTTTTATTAATGACTATTTGATAATCAAATTCTTAAATTCCAAAGGTTTACCTTCGGCCTGAAAACCGATAAACCCTTTCCGGGCGGTCATTCCACTTATTTTATTCTGCAATTGATTGTTTACATAAACTTCCAGTGTTCCATTTTTGCTGATCACTTTCAGGGAGTTCCATTCACCAACCGGCTTTTCATTCGATGCATTCATTTTGGGTACTGTGAACTTCACCTTATCGGTACATTCTTTTGCCCAAAGTCCGCTCATGCATATAATATCGCCAGCGGCATCTGCTTTCTGCTGAACCTGATAACATGCCGGCCAAATCGTATCGTTTGGCTGAATGTGAATCAACACTCCGCTGTTGGCAGCAGTTTTTGTCCATCGCCATTCAACCGACAAAGTGAAATTCTTGTACGTCTTTTTAGTTCGTATGTAACCTGTCGAAACATCGGTTATTTTCAAAATTCCATTATCCAAAGCAAAAAGCGCCGAAGGTGGAACTTGCTTATTTTTAATTACAAACTCCCATTTCGTAACGTCAGTTGACGAAAAGAACGATTTATTCGTTTTGGAATACGAATTTATTGAGAATAGAAATACGAATCCGAATGTTAAAAGTTTGTTTTTCAAAATGTTATCGAATGATTTAAATAAATATAAATGCCAACAGATATGAACAAAATGATTGGTAATAAAAAGACAATCTGACTTACGATGACCGAAAAAATAAACAATGTAAATTTTTGCCAAAATGAATAGGTATTTCCGGTATTCTCTACAAAAATCTGCACCTGGATTAATTCCATTTCTAAAAGTTCTTCTCTGCTCAGCTTTAATTCAGTGATACTACGGTCTTTAATTCCTTTGTAGAATCCGCGATGTACAGCTGCCGGATTTTTCCAAAGTCCAAAACCCATGGTCCAAAAAGGGAAAATGCATAACGGAAAATTTCGCCAATAACCAACAGCAATTTCCCACGAAGCAATAAAAATCTCCCCTTTCCAACTTGCATCCTGATAATTAACCACATGCTCCAAATCGTGAATGAGGAGTTTGGATTTTCTCCAACCGAAATTGGGGAGTACTAATTTGAAAAATCCAAACGGAACAACAAATGTTTTTTTGTTAATTCCGCCATCAGCCGGAATATTATTTTTAGTATAAAATCGTAAGAGATGTTCTTTTAATTTCATTTTTCAATAAAAAAAATGGATATATAGTTTATAGTTTTGCCGCGGCCTGATTATCTAAATAAAAATCGATATTTCCTTCATTATCATGAATATATGAAGCCGGATACTTTTTAGCTTCCGGTTTTTTGTTAATAATTTGATGAACAATTTCTGATTTATTCAATCCTGTAATAAAGAAAACCACTTGATGAGCATTGCACAAAGTTTTTCCGGTTAAGGTAATTCTTTTTTGTCCGCTAAACGGATGTTTTGCAACAGCCACCGAGAAATCTGAACGCAATAAAGCCAAATTATCTGGAAAAATGGAAGCCGTATGACCATCGTCGCCTATGCCGAGTAAAATCAGATCGAAAACCGGGAACTTGTTCTTCACCGGCAATTCATCCCAAAGCAATTTCTGATACCTTTCCACTTCATCATCGGGAACATCCTCTCCTTTCATTCTGAACAAATTTGCCGGATTGATATACGCAAACCGGAAAAATGCATCATAAGTCATGCCAAAATTGCTTTCAGG
>JAKLIM010000360.1 GCA_022709605.1 Bacteroidota bacterium
TTCAACCAGGAAGTTGAACAACTTAAAGACGTTTCTGGTGCTTTTAAAAAACTTCAGCAACTGACTGAAACTTATAATTCTATTATAAAGCAGTTTGAAGAAAACAGTAAGACGCTTGACAAAATCAATGAGCTACAAAAAGCCCAACAGGAAAAAGTTGCCAAAAGTTTAGCAGAAATTGAGAAAGCCAACAAACAAAACAAGGCTGAGCTTGCAAAACTTGTTGAAGAAAAAACTGACCAAATCCGTAAAGAAAACAAAGAGTTTTACAAAGACCTTGAAAGCACAATCAAAATAAAACTTGACGACAACAAATCGGAAATTAAAAACCTAATTGAGAGTGAGAGAAACCAAATAAAGCAGATTTTTGAAATTGAGTTTGCGAAAAATACGAAGGAACTGAAACAAGTAATTGAAGCGGAAAACAAGACACTAAAAATTTCAATTTGGGTGATTGGCGGTCTGACTTTGGTTTTAAGTTTATTAGCAGTAATTAAACTATGGACATAGCGACAGACAGAACGCCAGCCGATAACACGCGGTATAAAACATTGGGGTTTAAGTGGTTATGCAAGCATTCTGCCCCGCATCAAGTTCGGTGTAACTGGACAGGATATTAGCCCGCAATCCCCAACGATTTCATACCGCCATCCGTTACCAGCAAGCGTAGGACGACCGACCCGACCACCAACAGACGACCAAAAAACGGCAGGCAATTTCGCTGTAACTTGACACAAACCGACCTGACTTTACCGACACTCAAGCCGACCCAAATGGGTTTAAAAATTTTCCCACCGCACATTTAAAATAGTTTTCCCTCCCACATTTGGCACATTTGGTTTTGCCCCAACACACAAAGCCGACCCTTCGCAAAACCAAAAGAGCCAAATTTCCCAGCGCTTTCAAAAATATATTGGACAATAATATCCACTATTAAAAAAAAGTACTTATATTTGCACCGATAAAAAGTAAATTATGTTTTCAAAGGCTTGTGAATATGGTATTAGAGCTTCAATTTTCATTGCAGAGCAATCTTTGCTTGACAGAAAAGTAAGTCTAAAGGAAGTGGCAGAAGCTATTGAATCGCCCTCAGCATACACCTCCAAAATTTTGCAGCGACTATCCAAAAGCAACATTATTAATTCTGACAAAGGACCAACAGGTGGTTTTTCAATGGCCAAAAGTGAATTGGAAAAAGTGAAATTAAGTTCGATTGTTTATGCAATTGATGGAGATTCTGTTTACAATGGCTGTGGTTTGGGTTTAAAACAATGCAATGCGGATAAACCTTGTCCGGTGCACGATCAATTTAAAGTTATCAGAGACGAACTAAAAAAGATGCTTGAAACTACTGCTGTAAAAACGTTAGCAATGAATTTCGAGAAAGGCTTAACATTTTTAAAACGATAAAAAAAATTTGAATAAATAGTGGACAACAATATCCAATATAATTAAGGAATGGAAACAAAAAATATATTCAGCGAATCGGGCATTATCATCACACTATTGCTGATAGCAATACCTGTAATTGTTGCTTCGATATTGGTAATCATAAAAGCCAAGAATGTTCTAAAGAATTTCTTGAAGAAAAAAGAACTCGAAAAATTCAATGAGTATTTAAAAAACTTAAGTCCAGAAGAAGTGAAAAAGATAGAGCAACGAAAAAAGGAGCTTGAATTTTCTCTTTCTAATAATGAATTAGCTGGCGATATGACACCCATTGACGCAAAAGGTTTGATTGACAATGTGAGCGAAGCGAGTTCGTTGCGATTTATTGAGCAAAAGAAAAAAAGTCAGGCTAGACCCTATATTGAACCTGATTTAACCAAACTTATTCTATGGTATTTGGGTTGTGCCACTTTTTGGTTGTTGTTTGGCACTACCGTTGGCGAATACGTTGGAATTAAATTTGTCGCTCCAGATGTTGACCATTACAGTTGGCTAAGCTTTGGCAGATTACGACCTGTACATACCAATGCAGTATTTTGGGGTTGGGCTTCATTGGCAATGTTGGGCTTGGCTTATTATGTCATTCCAAGAGTGAGCAATGTGCCAATTGCAAGTATTAAAACGGGTTATAGAACCCTCATTCTCGTAAACGCTTCGGTTATACTGGGTAGTTTGTTTTTAATGGCAGGTATCAACAATGGTGGTGGTGAATACAGAGAATACATTTGGCCTGTGATGGCGTTGTTTGGTATTGGTGTTATCATTTCACTACGAAATTTTTATAAAACCATAGCCAAAAGAACAACCAAAGAAATTTATGTTTCCAACTGGTACATCATTTCTGCAATGATGTTTCTATTGGTGATTGCCGTAATTGCGTATTGGCCAAGTTGGCAAAATGGCTTAGGTGAAACAATTATACAAGGTTACTATATGCACCAAGGTGTGGGTATGTGGTTTATGCTTTTCAATCTTGGACTAATGTATTATTTCCTTCCCCAACAATTAAACAAGCCCATCTACTCATACAGTTTAGGAATCTTGGCGTTTTGGGTTCAAATCCTATTTTATACTTTAATAGGAACGCATCATTTTATTTTTAGTGCTATTCCTTGGTGGTTACAGACTGTTGCCATTGTTGGTAGTGCAGGAATGATAATACCAGTTGTTGCAGGTACTACAAACTTTTTAATGACTTTTAAAGGCTCGTGGCATAAACTTTCAGGCAGCTATACTTTACCATTTTATTTGATTGGTATTATTTTCTACTTCACGGGTTCTTTACAAGGAACTGCTGAAGCTTTCAAGTTTACCAATTTAATATGGCACTTTACCGATTTTACTGTAGCTCATTCACATCTCACAATGTATGGCATTATCTGCTTTATGCTTTGGGGCTTTATTTATACCGTTGTACCACGATTGACAGGAAAAGAACCTCCTCAAATTACAGTTGGTGCTCATTTTTGGTTAGCATTAATTGGATTGTTATTCTACACATTCCCATTAATGTACGGTTCAACACTCAGGGGTTTAATGTGGATGGAAGGTGCCAAATCATTTATTGAAAGTGTAGAATTGATGGCTCCCTATTGGTTATGGCGAGCTATTGGTGGTTCATTGATGTGGCTATCTCATATTTTGTTTGCCTATAATTTTTATGTAATGGTAAAAAAGAAAGTAGAAATAGAAATACCGAGCTCTCCGAAAGACATTCTAAATGCAAAGGTTGAACTGGACAATCAAGAAGTAACAAATTAATATATACGAAATGGAATTTTTCGACAATCATAAAAAGCTATTCAGAACGGCACTAGGACTATTTGTTGGGCTAACAATAATTGTTGCCATAATGCCTGCTATCAACAATCAGGAAAACAATGCTCCTTTGCCCGGATATGAGCCATTGAGTCAAGAAGCATATCTTGGTAAAAAAAGTTTTATTGCCAACGGCTGTGTGGCTTGTCATACCCAACAAGTTAGAAATGTAGATATGGACAATGTTTGGGGCAGCAGACCCGGTATACCAGCCGATTATGCGGGTATTTCGAGAATAGATTTTTGGACAAACACTGCTACATTAATGGGTACGGAAAGAACAGGCCCCGATTTAACCAATATAGGTTTAAGACAGCCGAGCTTAGCTTGGAATTTATTACACATCTATCAACCCAGAGCCGTAGTAGAAAAATCAATAATGCCAGCTTATCCTTGGTTATTTGAAATAAAAAGTGAATTGAGCGAAAAAGATGTTGAAGTGGTTGTGCCTGATGCATATAGAAAAGGCATAACAGGTAAAATTGTAGCCACGCAGGAAGCCCTCAACTTAGTAGCTTATTTACAAAGTTTAAAACAAGTGCCTTTACCTGACGGAAATACGCCCAAGGAATTTTTATACAAGAAAAAAGAAATTCCTATGGTAGTAAATGGAAATAATGCTAACCTACCTGATGGCAAATTATTGTACACTAATAATTGTATGAGTTG
>JAKLIM010000361.1 GCA_022709605.1 Bacteroidota bacterium
GGTGTGAAAGTGGCTTATAAACCTGCCGGCGGAATTGTAACAACTGATGATGCTGTGAAGCATTACACACTCGTTAAAGCAATTTTGGGTAATGAATGGCTGAATAACAGCATGTTCCGCTTTGGTGCAAGCCGTTTGGCAAATAATTTACTCACTTCCATTGAAGGTAAGGACGTAAAGTATTATTAATATAACCGGGTAACTTAAATATAAAAAAGCTTCATGTTTTTCATGAAGCTTTTTATATTCTACACATTTCTTTCCTAAATCACCCGGAAGAAAGTTGTGGTTTTAATTTTTTCTCGAAGCAGCAAATTCAGCGCATTTTATAAGCGATTGCTTTACATCGCTATCCGCAAAACTCTCAAGTTCAGCAATTGCATCATTTTTAAAATCATTCATACGTTTCACAGCATAATCAACGCCTCCTTTTTCGTGTGCAAAGCGCATGATATAATCTATATTGTCATTCGTAAAGTCTTTTGTGTCAATGATCATCATCACTTTTTCCTTTTCGGAGTCCGAACTGTTTTTCAATGCATAAATCAATGGCAAAGTAATTTTACCATCCTGTAAGTCGTTTCCGGTTGGTTTTCCTATTTCAATATCATGATAATAATCAAAAATATCATCTTTTATCTGGAAGCACAAGCCCATAAATTCACCAAATTGACGCAAATGCTTCAAACTTTTCTGGTCGGCATTTACCGATAATCCACCAACTTCAGTACAGGTTGCAAAAAGTAGCGCGGTTTTCTTGCGGATAATTTTGAAATAATCTTCTTCGTTAATTTTGGATTGTTGCGAGCTCGATAATTGAATTAATTCACCGTCCGAAAGCTCCATTCCTATTTGCGAAACTGAATTTAGTATTTCTAAATTTCTTGTTCGAGTAGCGCTTATTAATGCATTCGACAACAGATAATCACCCGTCAAAACTGCTATTTTATTGGTCCATCGTGCATTGATTGACGATCTTCCCCGACGTTCGTACGTGTCATCTACAACATCATCGTGAATCAGACTTGCATTATGCAGTAATTCAAGCGACAATGCGCCATTGTAGGTTGCCAAAGTTACTTCGCCACACAATTTGGCGGATAAAATAACTAATAATGGTCGTAATTGTTTACCGGTTCCTTCCAGAATATATTTAATTATATTCAAAAGTAATGGATTGTTTGTTTCTAAAGCATCTGCAAATGTTTTTTTAAATATATGCAGTTCTTCATTTATCGGATGTCTTATCTCGTCGATTAAACTCATAAAGTTATTTATACAACATTTAAATATCACACAAAAGTAATAAATTTATCATCAATGAGATGACTAAACTCAAAAAATGATTACACTTATAACTTCCATTTAAGCTTTTTTGTTTTGTCTTGAGGATTAAAAAATAATTTATTTAAGTTTAAGCTCACAGAAGTTGAAAGTGTACCAAACGAATAAATATAGCTTGAATTAATTATTTCACGAAGAAATGAACCTTGAAACTTCAGATTTACAAACTCAAAACTAACACCAAGCGTTAAAGCGGGTTCAATAAAATAGAAGTTTTTATAACGCGTAAAATCATCGAACATAAAATATTGGATACCCATTTCATTGTCGTACTGATTATTATAATGCTGACGCAAATCATAATCAAGTCTCGTTGCTCGCATCGAAAATATTAATTGATAATTCTCAACGACTGTGATACCAATTGATGGCTGAATAAATTGACGCTGTAATGATAAATCGTAATAGGGATTGTTATTGTTTAATTTTCCTATCCCATAACCCAAATTCAGTCCGGTATATAAATTGTTTTCGAACTTTTTATAAAATACAAGTTCATTGTCCCAAATAAAATCTTTTATCAGACCATCATCGGCGGCTCTGTATTTCGAAATTGAAAAGCTGTTAAAGCTCGAATATATACCCAAATTATTGGTAAAAGCATAACCGGCTTCAACACCCAATGTGTTTCTGGTGCCTATGTTTGCAGTTACAATTGCATCACCTTTCTCTTCAAATATCATAACATTTTGTTTGGTAGGCAGGTAATATTTGGGGCCACAACCATATAAAACAATAAAAATCAGGATTGAAAAAAAATTTATAATTTTCATAGTTCGATTTATTTTACAATAAACATATCGTTGGTTATCGTAATAAAATGTGAATTGTAAATGGCAGTGCTTCCAAACCAGTCGTCGGTGAATTTTTGATTTTTCCAGCAATCCAAATCCGAATAATATGCTTTATTCACAAATAAAGTATCAGTGTTTTCAATCCTGAAAATCACCATTTTTGAGAATAATTCATTCAACTGCTTTTCGGTTAACCACAAATCATAATTATTTTTATTCGCATTGTAATGTCGCTCCTGAAACCGATGAACAGTATCGAATGGAAGATATTCCTGAAACATATTTCTGTCCCAAATAACTACAAATGAGGTGTCAGTTTTATTGGCAACAGAAAAATTTTCCGATACTTTCGGATAGGATTCTTCTTCACCGCAACCAGTTAAAAAACACAGAGTCAAAAAAGCAAAATATAACTTTTTCACGGTAATAGTGTTCTGGTTATTTTGCAAAAATTAAAGGTATGTACAAAACAGCATAAATCGTTGCAGTTATAAGTCCGGCATAAATCCAATAGCCTGAACTTACCGGTGGAACTCCAACTATTTCAGTCAGATTACTACCGTTTTCAACTCGTAAAAACATTTGTTTTTCAAGTTTTTCTTTGTATGCCGAATTGTAACTTTTATATTGAAGTATGTAGTCGCCTGCCGGGAGGTTTTCCAGGGTTAAAGATTTTACTACTTTATTTTTTAATATCAATGAATCATTTAGCATTACATACGTATTGCTGGTGGCTGCGGTAGGAATAATGACCGCTTTACCTGTGTTTTGACTTTCGGGCTGATAGGTGTAACTGTAGTTTAATGCACAAGAGGAAATTAATAAAGGCATGAATAACAGTAAACATAACTTTTTTAGCTTCATAATTAATTTTTTTATTGAATTGTTAATGCTGCAAATGTAAATAAATTATTTAATCGATGAATACCTATGACGAAAAAAAACAAAAAAAGATGAAATATTAAGTTGCTGTTTAATAATTTAACAATTAGTTCATTCTTAAAACCGAACAAATCCTTCATTTTGTTCGGTTTTCACAATAAAAAGTTATCTTTGTTTTTCAAAAATTAAAACGTCTTTTGTTATGAAAAAACTATTTCTTATTGATGCTTACGCCATAATTTACCGTGCTTATTATGCATTTATCCGTGCACCACGTGTAAATTCCAAAGGATTGAATACTTCTGCCATTTATGGTTTTGTAAATACGCTCGAAGATGTGCTAAAACGCGAAAAACCCACTCACATTGCTGTAGCATTTGACCCGAAAGGTAAAACTTTTCGGCACGAAGCGTATGAACTTTACAAAGCCCAACGCGAATCGACACCTGAAGATATTCGTCTGGCAGTTCCGATTATCAAGCAAATTGTTGAAGCATATAATATCCCGGTACTCGAAGTGCCCGGTTACGAAGCCGATGATGTGATTGGAACAATGGCTAAACAAGCTGAAAAAGCCGGTTTTGAAGTTTATATGCTTACGCCTGACAAAGATTACGGGCAGCTGGTTTCCGATCATGTGTTTATGTATCGTCCCAAACACACAGGCGGATTTGAAGTGATGGGACCCGACGAAGTGAAGAATAAATATGGGTTGGATAGCCACGAACAAGTCATCGATTTACTAGGATTAATGGGCGATTCGTCTGATAATATTCCGGGTTGTCCGGGTGTTGGCGAAGTTACAGCTGTAAAATTACTGAAAGAATTTGGAAGTATCGATACGCTACTTTCACGAACGGATGAACTTAAAGGTGCCTTGAAAACCAAGGTCGAAACGAATAAAGAACTTATT
>JAKLIM010000362.1 GCA_022709605.1 Bacteroidota bacterium
ATCCCCATCTTTGGTTATTTTGCCAAAAGTAATTTTAGGAATGCTACGCGATGCACTAAACTTACGTGCGTGATTTACTGCATAAAAATCGACCCATGGAACTGTAGAATAGTGAATTACCTCCGGCCCGGGATCAGGAAATTTTAAACCAAACTCGGCTTTCACCCTTTCGGTTTCTATTTTTGCTTGTTGCATAAATTCCTCAATATTTTCATTATACGGAAAATAGCCACACCCATAAGTTTCGTCGTCTCTGAAAATTGTAGTTCCAGCACCTACACTGTCGTAACAAACAACTTTATCATCCTCAATTCTGTAGCGAAACTCTTCAATTTCGTTTACTGCTTTTAGCGATAAATATAGGTAATATAACGAAAATGAATAACCTTTTTCCTTGGCAACTTTTCGTGCATTTGAACACTCCACACGCACTACAACACCAAACAATGGCTCATCGAAGTTTTTAAACACTTCGAAATGCTCTCTGCGTTTCCATGTTGTTAAGTCGATTTTCTTTTTACCCCCAACCCCTGAAGGGGAGTTGAAGTTAGTTTTGTCTAATATGTTTTTTTTAGTTTTCAATAATACTCTTTATTTCCTTTTGTAATTATTAATGCTAAGATTTCTTATTCCCCTTTAGGGGTTAGGGGTAGTTTTATTTTTTCTTCTGTACCGTCCAACCAAATTTTCCGATTTCTTCACCCAATTTATAATAATGACCGTGAGAATATGCGATTAATTTAGCTTCGGATAATTTGAATGTATCTGTTTCAGCATCAATGTATTTTGTGTCGGCTTGTACGTTAACTACATCCGCAATAAACATATCGTGCGATCCTAATTTGATAATTTCCTTTACTTTGCATTCGATGCACAGTGGCGATTCTTTCACGATTGGTGCATTTACCTTTTCACCTTTAACGGGCGTAAGTTTCATTTCATCAAATTTATTAAAATCTTTCCCGCTTTTCACCCCGCACCAATCGGTGGCATAAGCCATGTCCTCGTTTGTGAGATTGATGACAAACTCCATGTTTTCTTTGATAATATTATACGAATGGCGCTCCGGACGAACAGAAATATAACACATGGGTGGATTGGTGCAAATAGTTCCTAACCAACTAATCGTTAGTAGATTGTAATCGTCAACCGAGCTACCACACGAAATTAAAGCCGCAGGAAGCGGATAAATCATTGTACCCGGTTTCCAGGAAATGTGAGTGCTCTTCAAAGGTGCAAGAGAATCTTTATTAAATTTAGAATTCTTTGTATTGATAAGTTTATTATTCATTTCTTTAATTTTCAAATTGGCAAATTTTCAAATTTTCAAATTGGCACATTATTTAATCCTCACTTCTTCCGCTTTTACTTCGCGCTCACAATACCTGCATTTCAATTTAGTTTTATCATTTTCCTTCAAAACAAAAAAACGGGTCTGAACCGGTTGATGATTCGTGATACAAACCGGATTCGGACATTGAACTACTTCGCGGATCTCATCAGGAAGTACCAAAGGTCGTTTTTCGACCACTTCAAAATCACGGATAATATTTATTTTTGCATCAGGACAAATCAGCGCCAGTTTGTTCGTTTCATTTTCGGCCAGCGCCCGGTCGGCAATTTTAACCAATCCTTTCGAACCGATTTTCTTGCTTTCCAGATTGTTAGCCAGCGTAATTTGATTTTTACAAGTGTCTAAATGCAAAATATGAACAACTTTAAAAAGTTTGTCAGATGGAATATGATCAATCACGGTTCCATCTTTTAATGCTGCTACTTTTAATTTCTTTTCCATAATATTAATGTGATAATGTGCCAAAATTTTAATTTGCTGATATATTAATGTTTCAAAATGAAAATCGATTTTAATAATTAGAACATTGTTTTATTGTCACATTGACATATTAAATAATTGGCATATTAGCCAAAACCTTACTTACAATTGCTTGACGAACGTATAATCCGTTTTGTGCTTGCTGAAAATAATATGCTTTGTCGTTGCTATCCACATCGGGGTCAATTTCGGTAACACGCGGAAGTGGATGTAAAATTTTTAAATTGGCTTTCGAATTTTCCAACATTTCATTTTTCAGCGTATATACATTTTTTACACGTTCGTACTCCATTAAATCCTGAAAACGTTCTTTTTGTACACGGGTCATATACAAAATGTCGGCATCATTGAAATTGTCTGTTAACTCAGTCGATTCGGTAAATGGTATGTTATGATTTTTACAAAAAACTTTGTATTCATCCGGCATTTTCAATTCTTCAGGTGCAATAAACTTAAATGTAGGATTGAAATGCGACATAGCCATTATCAATGAATGAACAGTTCGTCCATATTTTAAATCGCCTACCAGACAGATAGTTAGGTTTTCTAACGTACCCTGAGTTTTAAGTATGGAATATAAATCGAGCAGTGTTTGCGAAGGATGCTGATTAGCACCATCGCCTGCATTTATAACCGGTACCGGCGAAACTTCGGCAGCATAACGTGCTGCACCTTCCAGCGGATGTCGCATTACAATGGCATCGGCATACGAACTTACCATGTGAATGGTGTCGTTAAGCGTTTCACCTTTCGACGAACTGCTGGTAGCAGCGTCCGAAAAACCGATAATGGAACCACCCAGACGAATCACTGCAGTTTCGAAACTCAGACGTGTACGTGTGGAAGGTTCGAAAAATAGTGTGGCAATCACTTTACCATCAAGTGATTTGCGATTCGGATTGGCTTCGAAATCAGCTGCCGAATCAAGAATCGAAAGAATTTCTTCTTTGCTGTAATCCGAAATTGAAACTAAACTGTTGTTGCTCATAAGATTACCCCAAACCCCTAAAGGGGCTTTAGTTAGTTTGTATTTTAATTTAAAACGCTTGAATATTTTATTCGCACACTCTTGTTCCCCTTTAGGGGTTAGGGGCTAAAAAAAACCAACACAAATCATTTCTGATTTATATTGGTTCATTTATTTTAGAGGCAATTCTTCCAATGCAACAATTTGAAATAAAGTTACGCTGGTCGAAAAAATATCTGTAATTCATCGCTTCCATTTTTACGATTACAAAGATAGTTGAAATTTCGTAATGAGAAAAACGTTTTTAAATGATTAAGATTTATTTTTTTGAGTTTTTTTTGCAGTGGCTTTCATTTCATCCTCGTTCACTCGATATGCAACTATTTTTTGTATAAGTTCTTTGGGTAAACTTTCACTTACCGGAAATTGTATCGCACCTTTCGATGTTTTATAAGCTGCAAGTTCGTCCTTGAATACAATTATTGGCGAACCGGTAGGGTAGAAGCCAATGTGATTTTTATTGGCAGCAAAATAAACCAACACGCCATGCATTTTGTATGCAGGCATTCCACAACTTATTATTTCGTTGGCATTGGGGATAACTTGTCGTATGATTTGTCGCATTTGTTGCAATAAAGGCTGAATAAATTCAGGTTGCGCTGCCATGTAATTTTCAACAGTGTCGTAAATTTTCTTTGAATCCATTTATTTTCGATTATTATATTTGATAATTTCAGCTGCAATACTTATTGCAATTTCTTCGGGTGTATAACTATTTATCGGAATTCCAATGGGACAATGTAGTTTATTCAAGGTTTCCGTATTAAAACCGTCAAACTGAAGTTTATGTAAGATTTCATCCCTTTTTTTATAACTTGCCAACATGCCTATATAACCCACATTCATTTTAATTGTATTCCTCAAAACCGTTTCGTCCAATGACGGCGTCCATAGGGGGGGAGACCGCCGACCAGTTTCCTTCACGTTGCTCCATGACATAAACGATTGTTCGGGTGAAAATCCAGAAACCGCAGCGTTGCACAAGAAGCACCTGGGAAGAACCGT
>JAKLIM010000363.1 GCA_022709605.1 Bacteroidota bacterium
ATACAGCACCGGTTAATAATGGAAATAATATGTTTTATCACTGGTTACTAAAAAAGGAAATAAAATAATAAGTTTTATTATATTTGTACCGCCAAACTTCACTTATAGCAGCTCATTTGATAAAATTGACGGCTGTACAAATTTTTCGTATACCTTTTTGAGTTTGCTCATAGGTGTGGTTTGGCGACTATACGGGGAATGTACAGCCGTTTTTTCTGTACTAAAATGCCAAATCACACCACCATGAAACACAACAAAATAGGCTTTTACCAGCCTGAAGCGGACGATCCTGAAGAAAAAGAAGATTCAACAGGTAACGAAAAGCTTAAAGAGTATATCCGGCAGCTTTACAAGCCAAACGGATTTTCACACGAAAAGGATTTTAAAACGTCGCTGGAACTGGCTTATGAACTATCGGATATGATAGAGGTAACGCCAAACAAAGTGGCAGAAGTAATGAATGAACTCGGATATGAGGTAACGAGTATTGAAAATCAGGTATGTTTTGTTATATTTATAACTGAAAAATAAACTTATAAGTTAAGTTATTACTAAACTTAAGTGTACCCCAAAAAAGGTGAGCAGATCTGCTCGCCTTTTTTTGTGTCCTTTTATGGTCATAAATTCATAGCGAAATTTGTATAAAAAAATTACGCTAATGATATTCAGCTATTCTAAATGGGAAAATGCAGCCGAAATACGTCCCTATGTTAGTGTTGCCCGGTCGACACAGTTTTCAAATCTTGAAGCTTCGCTGCTAAGTGTATTCGAGAATTTTATTCGTCCGCTCCTTGGCGAAACTATGACCGCCAAACTCATAGCGTATTATAGTGCTGACGATCCTACCGATAAGCAGAAACGCTTGATAGAAATAGCTCAACGCGCCAATGCTTTACTGGCATTTTGGTACGACTACAGCGAAATGCAACTGCTGATAGACGAAAGTGGCAGCCACAGGCAGGAATCGGACACCCAAAAAACACCTTATAAATACCAGGAACAGCAATTGCGTGATGGTTGGAAGATGAAAGGATTCAATGCCTTGGATAGTTTACTTGAATACCTGGAACTGAACGTGTCTGATTTTTCGGAATTTGCAGCTTCGGCCAATTACACGCTTTTGAAAAAAGAGATCGTGCGATCGACAAAAGAAGCGCACGAATGCTATTGGATTAATAACAGCCGAATCATCTTCCTGCGGTTGAAACCTCATTTCAGAATAGTGACTGATACGATCATAGCTCCACGCCTTGGTGATATTTACACCGATATGATAACGAGCCTGACCGGGACAACACCCGACGCTAAATACACAAAGCTTCGCGAAAAATTGATACCGGTAGTGGTGTTTTATGCTGTCAGCCGGTTGCTTCGCGAGTCGGGATCGCTTACCGAACGTGGTTTATTTTTCGAAATGCTGAAAGCCGGCGACGATGTTCACAATACACAACCCGTGGGTATGGAACAAATAGCACCTCAGGCTGCCATGGCCGAAGGCGATGCCATAAGTTACTGGACTATTGCCGAAAAATATCTGACGAAAGAAATCGGTTACTCGTCAACCACAGGAACACGATTACCAAAATTTAATAATACGGATAAAAAATATTTTATAGTATGAGAACTGTAGACGTAAGTTATCGTAAGTTTTTCAGGAACAGGACACAGCACATTGAAGTGCCGGAACGGTGGGAGGACCTGAAGCCCCACCAATTTGAAGTATGTGCACAGCTGCATACTAACCCGCCAAGCGATCAGGAATTTATTCGACGATTTTTTGGAATAGATAAAAAGGTGATTAAAAGCCTGAGTAAGTTTGAGATTTACAAACTGACCGAAATGGTAGGATTCACAGTGACACCGGCAGCTACAACAAGTTATTTTTTTATGCAGGAAATATCGGGTACTTCGCTACTGGCTCCAACGAACCGGCTGGGCAATGTCTCGCTTGAGCAATTTGCGTTGATGGATACTTATTTCTTCAAATATGTGAATGAACCCACAGAACGCAGGTTATGCGAATTTGTGGCTGCACTGTATTTGAAACGAAATGAAGTGTTGACACAAATAGATTATACACGCCGTGTGGATTATATTGCAAAAAATGTAGATAAATACACATTGTATGCAATTTTCCTGAATTACCTGTTCGTGCGAAAATGGCTGGCTCTGAGTTTTAAATACTTGTTTGATGACGGAGATGAAGAAACTCCCCGCCGGAGAAAAGCAAAACCGCAAAAACCTACTAAACAGCTACCGAAGTGGGTGGAAATAATAGATAACTTCGTTGGCGACGATGTGCTACATTACGACGATTATACGCGTATGAACTGCATACGTGCTTTTAAAATTATGAATTCACGGATTAAAAATTACAAGAAAAATGGAAAATAATTCGTTGCAGGATTTTACGACATATATTGAAAGCCTGTGTACAAAGCATGTGGAAATCCGGCATCAAAAGGCAGATCCACGGTTTATTGAGTTGAATAACGAAAAGCAACTGAATGCACAAAAAATGCAGCTTTACCCGTTAGTGGCACTGGATAAACTGACAATAAGTTACGGTGGCCAGAATGACGCTATGCAGAAAAGTCGGACGGTGGATCTTTTGTTCCTGGACAAAGCAAAACAGGTGGGCGACTATGCTGAAGTGCAACGGATAAAGAACCGGATGGAACGGGTTGCAGAAGAATTTGTGATAAAAATAAAAATTGACAGCAAAGACAGGGTAAATTACCCCTTCCTACGTAACCTTGTAATAGGATCAATAGAACTAAACCTGATAGATAATGAAGGAATAAACGTGCATGGTGCACTATTATCATTCAGCTATGAATTGCCATTTACGGAGAGTATAGAAGCCGGAAGGTTTAAATAATGTCCTTTTATACATTCTATTTTACAAATAATTTTGAACAAAATTAATACAATATGACAAAAGCTGATTTATTAGTAAAGGCCAGAATTATCAAAGAGGAAACCGAAGAATATGCAAATACCTCATTCCGTGTCGGGACTATGTTTGAAGATGTAATTAATTACATGTCTACATTGTCGGGTGCAACGATAAACGGCAAGCAAAAACATTTTTGGCGTACTACACGACCTACTGCTGATTTAGTAGATCCGGGTGACGAATGGACTTCGGACGTTACGCTTATTAAATACACTTGGAATGGTTATGAATTTGTTAATCTTAATGACTAAAAGAAATTATGAAACCAACAATAAACGATAAATTAGAGATTATTTTATTGAATAATACAGGGTTTAAGATAGAAGCTACTCTTAACGATATGCCGTATTATTCATTCAGTTTTGGATTCTTAATTTCGAAAGTAAATAAAGATCCTAAGTTTGCTATCAATGATAATGTACATACTCCAACTCCTGAAGTAGGTACTACTAAGTATAAAATTTCATATCAGGATTCTGCGTTAGAAACAGCAGAGCCATTTGCAGGTGGATATGTAAATGTATACAGTTCAAGTTTAGGCGCAGGTTATAAAAACTGGAAATTAGGGATTGACCTCACGGGATTATTAGAGCCTAATACAACTTATTATATTAAACCTTATGCAACTTTGCTTTGGGCTGAAACTTTTTATGGTAAAACAAATATACTGAGCACTCCGGGCGAATTGTTGATTAAAAATGACATTGTAAGCCGGGGGATGAATGATGTAACCATACAATCAACTTTAACTCCAAACGGAGTGGCTGTTGGTGAAAGGGGTTGGTTATTATCGCAAACTACACTAGATCGTTTACGGGTAAATACTTATGCAAATTTTATTGACCCACAATGGGTTATTGACAATATTTGGAAAGTAGTGGACACCAACACAGGGA
>JAKLIM010000364.1 GCA_022709605.1 Bacteroidota bacterium
AAATTATCAAAAAAATCGAAATTGGTTGGAAAAGCATCGGATGGAGGAAATATTGGCCTGAAATAATCCGGAAATCAGTGCATTGATAATACTTCCAATCAATTATCAAAACAAAAATGAAAAAGTCAGAGGTTACACTACTAATATTTTTATTAATAATAACGATTGCCGGAGCTCAAACACCCTGGCAATCGGAATTATTAGCCGTTGGCAACAATGGTTCTCTGACTTATCATGCTGATAGCAACGGATTTAAAATTCCCGATTTTAGTCATGCCGGTTACAAAGGCGGTGATAAAGATTTACCCGAAGTAGCCACTGTAAAAACTATTTCACCCGTGTCGGGCGATAACACGAAACACATTCAGGATGCCATTGATTATATAGGAAACCTGCCTAAAAATGCAGATGGAATTCGGGGAGCATTATTACTAAATGCCGGAAAATATGATGTTTACGGTTCGCTTTATGTAAAATACGATGGCGTTGTTTTGAGAGGAGTTGGCGATGGTGAAAACCCGGCCAAATCAACCATTATTTATGCTCGCGGAAATACACCGGATCAACGAACAGTTATTACACTTGGCAATACTTCGCAAATAAATGGAACAAAACAAATTAGCAATACAAAAAGCAATATTACCGATGCAAAAGTAGATGTTGGGAGCACTGATTTTTCGGTCGAAAATGCAACTTTGTACAATGTTGGCGACCGCATAATTATTTATCATCCGGCATCGCAAGGGTGGATTGAAGCCGTAAATCAGGGCGGAGTTCCATATCCGGACCCATCGGCTCCAACTGATCCCGACGAACGTTGGAAGGTTAATCAGTTGCCAATCAACTACAACCGATACATAACTGCTATCAACGGGAATCAAATCACGGTGGACGCACCTGTTTTTTATACGCTGAATAAATCTGTTTCGCCCTGTTATATTTACAAACCGGATATGACCGGGCTCGTGAATCAGGTAGGATTAGAGAATTTACGAATTGATATAGAAACACTTGGCGGCGAGAATGAAGCACATGCCTGGCAAGCTGTTCGTTACAAAAGTTGCGAAAATGCATGGGCCCGAAATTGTACGTTTATTCATTTTGGACAGTCAGGCATCATTACAGAAGCTTGTTCAAGAAGTACTTTTACTGATTGCAAAGCGATTGATCCGGTGGCGATTATAACCGGCGAGCGCATGTATAATTTCAATACCTATGTTTATTCACAATTGAATCTTTTCAAGAATTGCTATGCCAGTAACGGACGGCATCATTATGTTTCGAACGGCACTTCGAGTACTTCGGGGAATGTATTTCTGCGTTGCACTTCCGATGCCACAAACAGTGTAAATGAAGGTCACAGGCAGTGGACGCAAGGTATGTTGTACGATAATCACAAGGAAATAAATCTGAAACGAGATTTTGTATTAGGACTTTATAACCGTGTAGCCATGGGAACCGGACATGGTTGGGCCGCAGTTCATTCGTTTCTGTGGAACTGCGATGTAGATTCAAATTTTGGAAAAATTGGTCTTCAAAAACCGCCCACCGGACAAAATTATGCCATCGGTTGCCTGGCAAAAACGATTACAGGCAATCCGGTGAGTGCAACCAATTTCACAAAAGGATATGTTGAAGGTCACAATAAAACAGGTCTGATTCCTGAATCGTTATATGAAGCACAACTTGCTGAGCGGAAAAAATCTACTGCAAATATTCCAATAAAACAAAACTTATCATTTGAAGTATATCCAACCATTGCCACCAATTTTGTGCAAGTCAGAATGACAGAAAACTCATTGGATTCAGTGATTCAAATTCGAGATATTACCGGAAAATTATTTTTAGAAAAACATTTTTCAGGCAAAAAATTCGACATAGATATTGGTAAATTTTCCAGAGGAATTTATCTGATAACGTGCCAAACTCAATTTAAAAATTACTACTCAAGAATTATTAAAATTTAAAATCAAATTTATTTTTAAAAAGTTTATCTTGCTGTGTGAATTTTTTTCACATTCCTGCATCCCATTTTATCCTAAGGCTTAAGAATTACTATATCTAATTATAAAACATAACATTACAATCGATGAAAGTCAGATACTCACCATTATTTCTCCTTTTTTTTCTGCTGATTCCCTCATGGAATTTGCTCTTGGGAGCACAAAATAAGGGAAATAAATTTGCCGACGGAGTTTACCCTGAAATAATACATGCAGAACAAAACCGTGTAATTACACTCGCCAATCAATTTTTGAAGGAAAAACCAATCACTGTTACTGCTTCGCGCTGTGAACGCAGCGCGGGCGACAAGCACGATTATTATTCGGAAGGAACTTACTGGTGGCCCAATCCATTAAATCCGAACGGTCCTTACATCCGAAAAGACGGTGTTAATAATCCTGATAATTTCGATTATCATCTCAAAGCATTGGGTCGGTTTTCGTGGATTGTGGGAACTGAAACTTCAGCCTATTTACTGAGTGGTGAGAAAAAATACGCAAAACATGCCATCAACCATCTGAAAGCATGGTTTGTTGACACAAGCACTATAATGAATCCACATCTGCTTTATGCACAAGCAATTAAAGGTGTGAATACCGGTCGTGGAATTGGAATCATTGATGCTGTTTCGTTGATTGAAGTGGTAAAATCCGTCGAAATATTACAACAATCACCCTATTTAAATAAAAAAGATGCTGAAAAAATAAAACAATGGTTCAGCGCATTTCTGCTTTGGTTAAATTCGCATCCTTATGGCATTGACGAAAAGAACGCCAAAAATAATCATGGAACGTGGTGGCATGCACAAGTGGTTGCTTATGCTACATTTACAGGCGATAAAATCAGTCTGGAAAAATGCCGAAACTTTTACAGTAATGAGTTATTAACCAATCAAATGGCTCTTGATGGTAGTTTTCCGTTGGAAACAGAACGCACCAAACCGTATGCTTATTCGCTATTTAACCTCGATGGAGCAGCTACATTATCCTGGATATTAAATAGTTGGGACTTTAAACTTGAAGATGGACGAGGAATTCAAAAAGCGTTGGATTTTATGAAACCGTACATTTTGGATAAAAGCAAATGGCCATTTCCAAAAGATGTGCTGCATTGGGATGAACAGCCGGGACGACGGCCCTTTATGTTTTTGGCTGCCATGACACCACAAAAATCGGATTGGGTGAATATTTGGAAAAATGCTTCGTCTGATTTCCCGAGCGAGGAAAGCAAACGCAACATGCCTCTGAAAAATGCTATGCTTTGGATGGGCATGAAAAGCCCGATGAACCTAAAACCAGAGAATCCAAAATTGGAAAAATGGTTGCAAAATTCCATCAATCGATCCGAAGAACAATTGCTTTTGGCTGCCGAAACCTATAAGGATAAAAAACTTTCGCCACGAACTTTTCAACAGAACGAAGTAAAGTTTGTAAGCATAAAAGATTGGACTTCAGGATTTTTTGCCGGTTCACTTTGGCATTTGTACGAACTTACCGGAAATGAAAAACTTAAAACTGAAGCTCAAAATTACACAGAACTGCTCGAAGGAGCTAAAAATCGCAAAAACACCCACGATTTAGGTTTTATACTTTATTGCAGTTATGGAAATGGCTACCGGATAACCGGAAATGAAACCTACAAAAAAGTATTGACAGAAGGTGCAAATTCGTTAATGACAAGATTTTATCCACATGTTGGTCTTATGAAATCATGGGACCACCGAAACCGCTGGAATTATCCGGTAATTATTGACAATATGATGAACCTGGAGTTTTTGTATGAAATGGGAAAACTTACAGGCAAC
>JAKLIM010000365.1 GCA_022709605.1 Bacteroidota bacterium
ACCAACTTGAATACTTTTACAACGAACCATTCTCACCGAACAGCCGATTCTCTAACATTATTCATTCCGGATATTCCGATCGCAATGGAAATCTATGGCTGTGTACCTATAACAAAGGACTTGAAAAAATTAGTTTTTATACTCCTAAATTTCATCTTGGTAAAGTTAATAATCAGGTTAATTCTTTAACTGCCAATGAAATAAGAGCTTTGCAACAAATGGCAAATGGCGATATTTGGATGGCCACAAAAGATGGTACCGTACGGGTTTTTGATTCTAAATTCAAAGAATTGGGTGTGTTATCGGCGAATGGAACTTTATCGAAAGGAGAAAAAATAAATGATTTGGCATATTGTATATTGCAGGATAGTAAAAAAAACATCTGGATTGGGACAAAAGGTACAGGTGTTATGAAATTAACACCTAAAAATGTAAACTCTTCGGAACATGTTTATTCCATCCAACGATTTGTAAATAATCCTCTGGATAACAATAGTTTATCGAACGACAATATCTATAGTATTATCGAAGATTCAAAACAACGAATACTTATTGGCACTTTTGGCGGTGGGTTGAATATCGTTTCGGAAACAAATGGAAAAATTAATTTTCTGAATTACAAAAATAAACTGACCTATCCAATCAGTACGTGTGCAAAAATAAGGCATCTACTTCAGGATAAGGATAATACACTTTGGATTGCAACTACCAACGGACTTTTGCAGATCAATGATTTTATGACCCATCAGATGAAAGAATATTATCATGAGAAATTACCAAATATTGAAAACAGTCTGAGTAATAATGATGTACATTATCTTCATCTCGATAAAAAAAATCAATTGTGGATAGCAACTTTTGGTGGCGGACTCAATAAATTAATCACTAAAGCTACCGGAAAATCCTCGGCAGTTTTTAAACATTTTTCGACAAAACAAGGATTATTCAGCGATATTGTGCTGAGTATCAAAGAAGATAACGCGGGCATTTTATGGTTAAGTTCCGAAAACGGCATTTCGCGTTTCGATTCAAAAAATAATTTTATTCAAAACTATGATATGTTTAACGGTATAAGCGATGCCCATTTTTCGGAAGCGGCAAGTTTATTTACCAGAGACGGATCTATACTTTTTGGCAGTAATAAAGGGTATTATTTTTTCAATCCTTCAAAAATTAAAGTAAGTGCCGAAAAACCTTCCATTGAGTTTACAGGGTTTCAGTTATTCAGTAATGATGTGAGAGTGGGGGACGAGAATTCGCCTTTAAAACAAAGCATCAGTACATCCGAAGTCATTGAACTGACTCATAAACAATCGGTTTTCAGTATCGAATATGCAGCGCTTGATTTCTCCAACTCCGACAAAATTAACTATGCTTTTATGCTCGAAAATTTCGAAAATGACTGGAATTATGTTCAAAATCAGCGCAAAGCAACTTATACGAATCTGGCCAAAGGAACGTATTATTTTAAAGTAAAATCGACCAATAACGAAGGTGTTTGGGTTGATAATGAGAAGGTTATTAAAATTAAAATTCTGCCTTCATTCTGGGAAACACCCTTTGCATACTTCATTTATTTTGTGCTGTTTTTACTTTTACTTTATGCCGTTTATTATCTTACATCCGTATATACCCGGCTGAAAAACGAAGTAGAAGTGGAGCAAAAAGTAACCGACATTAAGTTGCGGTTTTTTACCAATATCTCTCACGAACTTCGAACTCCATTGACGCTTATTTTAGGTCCGGTCGAAAATATTATTAAAACCGAAAAAGTTAGTGAAAGCACCAAAGAGCAGTTACACGTGGTGAAAAGCAATGCTGATCGTATGTTGAGGTTAATCAATCAGATTCTTGATTTCCGTAAAATTCAGAATAAAAAAATGCGGTTAAAAATTCAACCTACTCGTTTTGACAAATTAATCAGTGAAATTTGTTCGAATTTCAGTAAAGAATCTGTTGAAAAGAATATCGAATTTAAGTATGTAAATAATGCCGGCGAAGTGGTTTTGTGGATCGACAGAGACAAAACCGACATAATTATTTACAACTTATTGTCGAATGCATTTAAATACACACCTTCGGGAAAAAAGATTGAATTGCGGATAGAAAAATCGTCGGCGAAAGGTGATATACAGGTCAAAGTTATTGACGAAGGCATGGGAATTCCGCGCGAAAAACGCTCCGTTATGTTCGAACGATTTACTTCTGCCAACGAAATACAAAACATTGGAAATCAGCGTGGTACAGGCATTGGTTTGAACCTTGTAAAAGAACTGGTTGATTTACACAAAGGAAAAATTGATGTGGAAAGTGAACCTGATAAAGGCACCACTTTTACAGTCACATTTTTTAATGGAAAAGAGCATTTTGGCAACGATGTGGATTTCATTATTGAAGATGATTACAACAATGAGGCCGAAAAAATCAATTTAGAGGATAAAAAGCCGGTGAATTGTTTAGAAAATTACGTTTCGATTAAAGAAGCGCCGATGATACTTATCGTTGAAGATAATGATGAAATGCGTAATTTTTTGAGTAAAGTATTAAGCAAAAATTATCGTATCGAGACAGCTGTTGATGGTGCTGAAGGTTGGGAGAAATCGTTAAAACTGATTCCGGATTTGATAATTACTGATTTGATGATGCCTAATTTGGATGGACTTGAACTGACTGCATTAATTAAGAAAAATGATCGGACAAGTCATATTCCGGTCATCTTGCTAACTGCTAAATCGGCTGATGAAAGTCGGTTGGTAGCTTTGAAATCGGGTGCCGATGATTATATTACCAAGCCGTTTAGCCCGGTTTTACTCGAAGCTCGTGTCGAAAATATACTGGAACAGCGCAGACGATTGCAAAATTTATATCGCAAACATTTGCTTGAACTTGAACCCACGAAAGTGGAAATGGCTTCGCTTGACGAAGTTTTTATTGCAAAATTGGTGAATTTTATGGAGAAAAATATTGAGAATAGCGAACTAACTGTCGAGGATATGGTTTCTGAAATGGCTTATGGGCGAACTGTTTTCTTTAATAAGCTCAAAGGATTAACCGGTCTTGCACCCATTGAGTTTATTCGCGAAATGCGTATAAAAAGGGCAGCACAGCTTTTAAAATCAGGCGAATACAATATTTCGCAGATAACATACATGGTGGGAATGAGCGACTCGCGATATTTCAGCAAATGTTTCAAGAAAATTTACGGAGTGACACCTTCTGAATTTAAAAGAAATCTGGAAGCGTAAATTTTTTGAAGTTTATGAATTTTAAAAATTTCATTGACTTAGAATGTATGCAAATGCAATAATTCCCAGAATTAGTACATACGACAATGGATGCGCAAAATTCAACGTCCAGCCAAATAGTTTATTGCGTTTTGGAAGTACAAATCTTTTATCTCTATAGTTGAAATAAAACAAATTAAGCCAATAATTATCAGGGTCATTGGCCATTTTATCTAATTCATTTTGTTGGAAAGATGATTTCATTTTTAGAATCTTTTTTTAGTGTTTTATGAATTGTGGCAGTTCTGAAAAGTTGTTTTCCGGTAAGAAAAAAAACCTAACAAGTATAATAAACATGTTAGGTTTTTCCATTAAAAATATTACCAATTATACAAAAACAATTTTATTCTTTTGCTAAAAATTTATATGCATACCCGGCTGCCATGGCACCTAAAACCGGAACTAAAATAAATAACCAAAGTTGTGCAAGTGCCCAATCGCCAACAAAAAGTGCCTGACTAATACTGCGTGCAGGATTTACTGACGTGTTGGTCACGGGAATG
>JAKLIM010000366.1 GCA_022709605.1 Bacteroidota bacterium
TGAGTTGAAAGGCATTGCTGTTCTCTCGTTGGTAGTTCTGGCCATCGCCATTTATGCCATGTCGCTTGCACCCATCACCTGGGTTATTCTTTCCGAAATTTTCCCCAATCAGGTACGTGGTGCAGCTATGGCATTGGCTACCTTTGGATTATGGATTGCCTGTTTTATTCTGACTTATACATTCCCTTTGCTCAATGCCGGACTTGGAGCTGCCGGAACATTTTGGGTATATGCTGTGATTTGTTTGGCAGGCTTTGCATTCATAGCGCTTAAACTACCCGAAACGAAAGGAAAATCGTTGGAAGAAATTGAAACAGAATTAACCCAAAAATAACCCCTAGCCCCTAAAGGGGAATAAGAAAAGAAAACCCCTAGCCCCTAAAGGGGAAAAAGAAATATTAAAACAGATTATTACAATATTTATATGAATAGTAAAAACAATATAGAAAACGAAACTAACTCAGTTCCCCTCTCCTCAAGGAGAGGGGCTAGGGGTGAGGTGTTTGTTTGGAGCGAAGCGGTATCTATCCCAACCTACGAAATCGGCAAAGCCGAAAAAAACCCAATATTTTTGGAAAAACGTGTGTATCAGGGAAGTAGTGGCGTCGTTTATCCCTATCCGGTAATTGAAAAAATTGAAGATGAGAAGCAAGACAAAATCTATCATGCTGTTTTTTTGGAGAATGAATATATCAAAATAATGATTTTGCCTGAGTTGGGCGGTCGTGTACAAATGGCCTACGACAAAATTAAGCAACGTCATTTTATTTATTACAATCAAGTTGTTAAACCTGCTTTAGTAGGATTAACTGGCCCATGGATTTCGGGCGGAATAGAATTTAACTGGCCTCAGCATCACCGCCCGAGCACTTTTTTACCCGTTGACCATACCATTGAAAATAATGCTGATGGAAGTATAACTGTTTGGGTAAGCGAAAACGAGAAAATGTTCCACCAAAAAGGAATGGCCGGATTTACGCTGCATCCCGGAAAAGCGTATTTGGAAATTAAAGGAAAATTATACAATCCAACGCCCGTTCCACAGACTTTCTTGTGGTGGGCAAATCCGGCTGTGGCTGTAAATGAACATTATCAGTCGGTTTTTCCGCCTGATGTTCATGCTGTTTTCGATCACGGAAAACGCGATGTTTCTACTTTTCCCATTGCCACAGGAACGTATTACAAGATAGATTATTCAGCAGGTGTGGATATTTCCAACTACAAAAATATTCCTGTGCCAACTTCGTATATGGCTATTAATTCGGAGTTTAACTTTGTGGGTGGATACGAAAACGATACACAAGCGGGTGTGCTCCATGTTGCCAATCATCATGTTTCGCCGGGAAAAAAACAATGGACTTGGGGGAATGGTGATTTTGGAAAAGCATGGGATCGGAATCTGACCGACGAAGATGGACCCTATATTGAGTTGATGGCGGGTGTGTTTACCGACAATCAACCCGATTTTAGTTGGATGCAACCCTATGAGGAAAAGACTTTTACGCAATACTTTTTGCCCTATCGCGAATTGGGTATAGTGAAAAATGCTTCGAAGGATATTTTGATGAATTTGGATAAAGTTGGGGATAAAGCTATTGTGAAAGTGTTTGCAACTTCAAAACAAAAAGATGCAAGAATCGAACTTGTAGGTTTTCTGGACGAAACGCTTGATTTAAGTCCTGAAACGGTGTTTGAACGTGAAATTACAATTGGCGAAATTCCTTTTTCAGATTTAAAGCTGGTTGTTTATGCTGCAAACGGTCGTGAATTATTGAGCATTAAATCTGAGGAAAAAGAAGAAAAACAAACTCCAGAAGCATCCAAACCGGCATTTTCGCCCGATGAAACACCAACTTGCGAGCAATTATACCTGACCGGATTACATTTAGAGCAATACCGTCATGCTACTTACAACGCTACCGATTATTATCGCGAAGCATTGCGTCGTGACCCAAGTGATGTTCGAAACAACAATGCCATGGGATTGTGGCTGTTGCGCCGTGGGAAATTTGCAGAATCGGAAAAATATTTCAAAACAGCTATTGACACTCAATTACAACACAACCCAAATCCGTATGACAGCGAACCGCGTTATAATTTGGGTTTGGCACTTCAGTATCAAGGTAAAAACAAGGAATCTTATGATGCATTTTACAAATCGTGTTGGAATGCAGCCATGCAGGATGCAGGTTTCTTTGGCTGTGCGCAAATCTCTTGTCTTACAAACAATCTGACTAATGCGCTTGAAGAAGTTGATAAATCGCTCGTTCGCAATTGGCACAACCACAAAGCGCGCGTTTTGAAAACGGCTATTCTCCGTAAACTGGGTCGTGAGCATGAAGCATTGGCTCTGATTGAAGATTCGTTGAAAATCGACTTGTTCAATTTTGGATGTCGATTCGAAAAATATTTATTGACGTATGACAAAGAAGTTTTGTCGGAAATGCACCAATTGATGCATGGTGAAATTCATAATTATGAGATAGTTGCGTTGGATTATATAGCTGCCGGAATGTATGCCGAAGCTATACAATTATTGGAAGAAGGAGCAAAAGTATGTGCCACAACGCCAATGACTTATTTCTATATGGGCTGGGCATTAAATTTGGCTCGACAGGAATGTAAAACAGTTTTTCAAAAAGCGGCTGCACACGCACCGGAGTATTGTTTCCCAAACCGTTTGGAAGCTATTTTGGCATTGGAATGCGCACAAAAACAAAATCCAACAGATTCAAAAGCGCCTTATTACCTCGGAAATCTTTGGTACGACAAACGTCAGTATTCCGAGGCTATTGCTTGTTGGGAAAAATCGGTGGAAATTGACGGAACTTTTCCAACCGTTTTACGCAATTTGTCATTGGCCTATTTTAATAAATTGCAACAAGAAGAAAAAGCATTGCAATATTTGGAAAAAGCATTTACGCTGGATACGACTGATTCCCGTATTCTAATGGAATTGGATCAGTTATACAAACGACTTCGCCGACCACATGCCAAACGTTTAGCGTTTTTAGATAAATACTTTCATTTGGTAGAGCAACGTGATGATGTGTATCTTGAATATGCTACACTATGTAATCAACTTGGAGATTATTCAAAAGCTATTGAATTGATTGACAGTCGAATTTTCCACCCGTGGGAAGGTGGCGAAGGTAAAGTTCCGGCTCAATATCAGTTGGCTCGTGTAGAGTTGGCCAAGCAATTTTTGGCAAAAAAAGAATACGAACAAGCTATAAAATTATTGAACGAATGTTTGGAATATCCTCATAATTTGGGCGAAGGAAAACTACATGGAGCGCAGGAAAACGATTTTCATTATTGGTTGGGATGTGCTTACGAGGGATTGGACGACTTGGAAAAAGCTCGAAATTACTGGGAGCTTGCAAAAAGTGGAAGCAGCGAACCGGCCGCAGCTATTTTTTACAACGACCAAAAACCCGATAAAATTTTCTATCAGGGATTAGCATTGCTAAAACTTGGCAGGAAGGATGATGCAGAAGTTCGTTTCGATAAACTGATAGACTTTGGCGAAAAACATATCAATGAGCAGATTAAACTTGACTATTTCGCCGTTTCCTTACCTGATTTGCTCATTTGGGATGATGATTTGACTTTCCGCAATAAAATTCATTGTCATTATATGCTTGGATTAGGACTTTATGGATTAGGCGAAACTGAAAAGGCGAAAACTCATTTAATGGAAGCAGCGAAAATGGATGTTAATCATCAAGGAGTGCAGATACATATAAAATT
>JAKLIM010000367.1 GCA_022709605.1 Bacteroidota bacterium
CGCAATACCATGCCCAACGGTTTCAAATTTATTTCCTTCAATAGTTGAAGTTGAATTTCTAGAAACTATCCCATAAGGTGAATTGCTGAATTTGACTTGATAAAGGGAATTAGATGCAAGACCTCCCACTGTTACCTGACTATTATTTTCAGTAAAAATACATCCATACCCAAATTTTTTATGTGAAATATTCTCTATCATTTGGTCAAATTCCGCATGAAGTATATACGCTGAGCTATTTGAACTTCGGATGCCATTTAGTGCATTTGAAAATTTATTTGTATAGGCATTATTGCCAATACTGCCAATTCGGATGGTTACATTGTCGAGTAAATTGATGTGTGCATAAACTGGAGAATCACGATGAGGCTCCTTTGTAAGTGTTCCATCTGAATTTGAAAAGGTGACTCCAAGAATACCATACATGTTGGAACCAACAATTGGCGCATTGTTGTAATTTTGAAACTCTAAAGCAGTGCGGTTGTTATCAAAAGTGGCGTATCTGATATTTACTTCACCTCCATCGCTCGAAATAGCAGCAATTGCATCTTCAACTTCATTAATCACGCTACTGGTCCACATAAAAACTTTTCCTCCGTTATTTTCTATTCCCTGCCACATGTCATTGCAAGCAAATATACGGCTTTTTGCTGAAGCTCCTATTATTAATTCTCCACCTGAATTAACAATGATCTTAATTGGGTTGGAAGCATTGCTGGAAATGGCTATGTTGCTGCCCTCAATAAATAGGGTTTTTCCGTTTCCTACAACAATATTTTGATCCACAATGACATTTGATAGACTTGGAATGGTGCAATTGCCAGTCAATGTATAAGTATAAGGATCGATCGTACTGAAATTTTGATAACCCAAAGTTGTAAGATCACTACAAGTAACCAAATCACGATAATCAAAATCGACACAGGCAGATACCATTGCATTGCTGGTTGGCAGCAAAGAAGTAAAACTACTGAAATCCATACAAGTAGTCGACGATACAAGACCATCCAAATTCAATTCTAAGGCTCGCTTACCCGACTTACGCTCTACGGTTGTAATGAAGGCTTTGGTTTCTGCATCTACATCTGCTGACTTTATTGAAGTGCATGGCGCATTAAACGAAACCAGATTATCCGCATACCATATGCAGTCACTCTGTGGTGATGATCCCAATTCACTTACATCAGTTGTTGCTTCCACATCACCATCTAAAATGAGATTCTGTTGGTGATCAAACTTTTTTAAGTATACATCGTCAACCCATACTTTTAAACCTCGAAAATCTGCCGTCGCTATGCCAGCAGGATTGTCAATTGCAATACTAAAGGACAGTTGGTTCTGAATATTGTTTATATTGATATAGGATAATATATCGGTTCCAGATGGATACTGTCCGGAAAGATTAATTGCCACTCTTTCCCAGCCATCTCCACCCTCTGTAATTTTTTCGCGCCAAATAGGATGCCCATTCAATTCTACTTGTTTATAAATATCACCAATACTCACAGTTGGATTTAAAGTGGAATACCAGCTATCCTTAATATTAAATATTAACCAATAATTGGTTGCGGGAGCAACTACAATTGGTTTGTGTTCCCATTCAGAGGTATGATAGTTTGAATTGGAATTTCCATCAACAGCTACAACATCTATTCCGTATAACCCCGGCAATGATGTTTCCCAGTCGCTTGACGAAAAGGTATGTGAATAAGTTCCTGATGTAGGAGATGTAGTAAATTGCTCATCTGTATAACTGTTATTCCCGGAAGTGTTAAGGGAACCTATTGCACTTTGGTTGTTGGTTTGGGGTCTGACAATATAACTCAACAGTTGACTTCCATTACTTCCAGGAGATATCTCGATGGCTATATTGTCGTTTATGTTTATATAAGGAATAGATTCATTGATACCCTTGATTTCGCCTGCAGTATCAGTGAATTTTAAATTGAGTTCTGGTGGCTGAGGACTCGACGCTGATGCAACCGGATTCCCTGGCTGATAATCAAAAACATTTGGTAATTCAACCAAAATAGGTTTGGTGTTAGAGGGGGCGGGAATAGAGGATAAAAGTTCCCTGTTCGTATTATGCGCTCTTTCATAATCCCAGGTACATGAAGGCGCATAATTGTCATCCAATCTGAAGTACCCACCAACATTACAAGTAAGACTACCCGGTGCGTCAAAATTCTTTGCAAAGGTATTATTCACAACTTCTGTGTTGAATAATGGGCGTGTTGTTGAGGTACCATAAAAAGGATTTGCAGGATAAGGGATGCTAATAATAAATTTGCTTTCTCCTTTTTGATGGAAGATTGAGTTTTTAATGACTGTGTTTCCAGCTGCAGCTTCTGTATTAAAATTGTTTGATATCAGTTCCTTGGTTGCCTCACAATTGGAGGTTTGGCTTGTATAGTAATAGCAATTAGAATTAGGAGGTGTCCATGAGCCGACACTATGCAAATAAATAACATTAAATCGATGTCGCGTATAATTTTCGCCAACAAAATGCTCACCAAATGTACAGTTATCAACAGTGATATTCATCGGGTTAGGTTGACTATCTATCCCTTCTTTTGCTTCATCAATAATAGTTCTTTCAATGGTAGCATTTGTTACAGTGTTATTGGTTGCGTCCCCTCCCTGCAACCAAAAGCCATAACCCTTTGACTTGGTTAGTGTACCTCCACCGCCTTTGACATGATGCACTTGGCACTTATCTACGGTAATGTTATCTGACAACGCATCTACATAAATTCCAGCATAGGAAAAATTATATATTTCGGAATTTAAAATATGAAATGGTCCTTTATCATTTGAATTTTCTGCATCCACCCGTACACCGGCACAAAGTTTATCATCAAAATTATAATCCTGATATCCAGGCATTGCTCCTTCAAGTCGGATGTTTCTTAATATAGCACCAGGTTTCATATAAAACATATAGCCCGCTTTGTCCAATTCCTGACCGACCATTTGTCCTCTGTTTTGGCAGGTTATTAATGTTCCACTTGGACTAGTATTTACCTGTTGTGAATTAATTACCGCAACAGCATTAAAACTTTCAAATAACAAATCATAGTTTCCGCAAAGGGTGACTCCACCTTCAATCAATAGAGGAGCATGGGCTGAAATATCTATAGCAGTCACACCAGAGCCGGGAATTAATACATCACCAGGAAAAACATTCCCAAACGGATTATCTACTGACCCTAAACGCTGGAACAAATCTGCTGCCGTATAATATTCAATTACTTGCGATTGGGGAGCCATCCTTGAGTTGATGATACAAACATCTACAAAATAATCTGTTGTATCATAAATTCCAGGACCATCGCTACTAACAAACCGGCTAACTTTTAACAGGTATTGATTGGAGGGAGTTAAGATGGCTCTGTAGGACTGATATTCAACTAAGGTACTGTCAAAGGGCCAAAGCATGCTATCCACCGCAATTAGTACATTTCCGGCCGTGTATGCATTGTAAACAATTGCCTCTTTGATAACAGCATAGTTTTTGGTGATCTCCGGACTTAAAAAACAAGCTTTGATAACTGCAGAATCAGGCGTAAACGAAAACCACATGTCATTGGAGATAAACTGTAATTCAACGGAGTTACAATTTGATGTTGTGGTTACCATATATGGCATCTGAGGAGCATCCCCCGGTTTCAAATCATATGCAAAAGCAAAATACCCGTAACTAGTCATGGATGTGCTTGTGGTTTTGTTGGTGCTTTCGGTTACAGCTTCGCC
>JAKLIM010000368.1 GCA_022709605.1 Bacteroidota bacterium
CCTTTTCGGTGGTAATCCAATGATTATTAAGCCCTTCCATTAGATAACGATAATATACACTTTCGGAACTTCCAAAATCGAAGGTCGAAAACTCAAAAGTGAACATATTATCCTTGTAATTTAATTTAATTTTATCAACATCGCTGATAAATTTGTCGATTATTTTGTGAGAACCCGACTTCTGACCTTTCACAACCAGTTTGTCGAATACATACAAACCCGTAAGGAACAATTTTATGGGTGCGCGCTGGTCTTTTATGTCGTTGGGTTTAAATGAACTAACACCGCCAACACCTCCAAAAATCATATCACCATCGGCAGTTCGGGTTAGTGCACCGGTCGAAAATTCATTTCCCTGCAATCCATCGTATGCATAAAGATTAACAAATTTATTGCTGTCGGGAATAAATTTCGAAATGCCACTGTACGTACTTAACCATAAATTGGCTTTATTATCTTCAAGAATACCACACACCACATTTCCAACCAATCCATCTTTGGTGGAGTAAAACTGCGACTTTTTAGTTTTGGGGTTGTAACTGGCTAATCCTTCGGTAGTTCCGAACCACATTTTACCCCTTTTGTCTTTGGCAATTGACAAAACCACATCGCCGGGTAAAATGCCATTTCGTGAACGAAAAGTTCTAATTTTATTGGTTCGTAAATCAACACTACTCACACCACCATACGTTCCAATCCACATAAGGCTATCGCCATCCAATTTCACACAATTCACCCAATTATTGGCAATCCCCGATGAATCTTCTTCATGAAAAACATATTGTGAAACATATTTTGATGAATTTATATCAAAAACCTGAACACCGGCGCCGTTTGTACCTACCCAAATACGGTTTTTGGTATCGCGGGCAATGCTCATGGCTTTATTACTCGAAGTGTTGTTGAACAATTCAGGTGAATTATTAATGTATCGCGTAATTTTACCGTTTTGTTTGTCAAATTTCAATAATCCATCTAAATAGGAGCCCAACCATAAAGTGTTATTTTCACCTTCAATAATCGACATAATGGTATTCGAAACGCCATTTGCATTGCTGTTTAACTCAAAATGGCGCGATGTATTTCCAACCAATCCATACAATCCATCGTTGTCAGTTCCTACCCACAATACGCCATTGGCATCTTTAAGCACCGACATCACGCAATTGGAGCCAATCACATTTTGGTAAAACGATTTCGTTCCCCAATACTGAATTTTATTCGGATGATTCGGCGAAAGAAAAACTCCTTTTTGAAAAAGTCCTAACCAAAGATTTCCAACTTTATCCTGACGCAATGCATGAACTTTTGTGCGCGAAAAATCGAACATGGCCGATTTGATTTGGAAATCTTCTAATTTTCCGGTCGATTTATTCAGGTATTTTATTCCACGCCCATCAGTACCAACAAGCAAGCGCTTATTTCTATCGAATAAAAGACTTTTTACGGGCAACGAAATGGAGGGATTGACATATTCTACCTGAGAAAAAGCATTGATAGAAGCATTAAAACGAAATAAACCTCCGGTAATTGTACCTACAAAGATATTACCTTCATCGCCTTCGCAAATCGACGAAATCTGGTTGCTTCCAATACCTGATGGAGATTTAAAACTCTTAATATCACCGGTTTTCGGATTATAAAGATTCAATCCCTGATTTTCGGATGCAATCCAAATCAGGCCTTTTTTATCCTGATAAAGTGAAATAAGATAACGGCTGCATAATCTTGGAAACAAATTTTCGTCGACCGAAAAAGTTTTATAATCATCGGTTGAATGAATAATTCCACCACCGGAAGTAGTCATCCAAATTTCACCATCTGTTTTTTCGATAATTGAAGTAATGTGCGGAGAAAAAGGTTGATTTCGGAAATAAACCGGAACTTCGGTAAATGTATCTTCGGCTCTGTTGTAAAGCATCAAACCATTAATACAGCCTACCCAAAACCGGCCTTTACTATCTTCGAAAAGTGTTCGAACGTAGTTGTTCTTTAACGAGGTTTTATCGTCTTTTATATTGTAATAACTACTGAACCTAACTCCATCGTACCGGTTTAATCCATTCTCGGTTGCTATCCAGATATAATTCCGGGAATCCTGATAAATAGAGTTTATTAAGCTGTTTGACAGAACATTATCGGTTGAATAGAAAGTTCCCGTTTGCGATAAAAGCTCGTTCAGGAAAAGACTAAAAAAAATAAATACTATAATATATTTGTGCTTTTTCATAGACTGAGGATTGATACTTTTTGTTAAGCAAGAGATCAACTAATCTTTATATTTACAAAAGTATAAAAAATTGAGCAGAAAAATCAGAATATTGGTTAAATGTTTGGATGAATATCGAATGTAATTAAGAAAATGGGAAAATTGGAATTGGGAAAATTGTGAGTTTGGATTTCTCATAAGGTTTAAAATCTTATTTAATATTACAATGAAATTTAAAAATAAAAACACCCTTATCCAAATATTTCAGGATAAGGGTGATTCTTAAATAATTACATAATTTTTTTTTAAAATTGATTCAGCAGTGTTTAACCAAATCATTGTGACAAACAAGAACATTTTTCATATCGCCGTGCCAATTGTGAAAACCATTTCCCAAACAGTTTTTGTAATCGACACATTCGGCACATTGACCGGTTTTAGTCCAGCTTCGATTTCTGAAAACCTCAAATTTCGATTGCCAAACGTCGTAAAAATTATCGTCAAATATATTTCCCTGTACAAAAGTCCGGTCGATGTTTGGACAAGCCGAAATGGAACCATCAATTAAAATAGAGCCAATATTTATCCCTGCCCTGCAAAAAAAACGGGTGTCGCGTACGCTGGTTTCATATTTACCTACATAACCTTCGCAACTGAACTTCACATCAATTTCTTCATTATTTCTCGATTCACTTATAAATTCCATCAATTCATTAAACTGAATGTCAGTTAATAACATATCCGGATCAGATTTTGCCCGACCAATAGGAATAATCGTAAAAAGTCGCCAGGCTTTTACACCTTTCAGTATCAGATATTTTCTGATATCTTCTAATTCGTGAATATTACGTTTGTTCACACAAGTTACCACGTCGAAATTAAGTCGGGCTGAACTTGCAGCAAGACCAATGGCTACATCAACTTTCTCGAAGCTTTTATCATTGTTTCTCAACCAGTTGTGCGATTGTTCCAAACCGTCGATACTAATTGTTAGCGCTCCGAGTCCGGCATTAAGCAAAGCAATGTGTTTCTTTTCGTCGTACAAATATCCGTTTGTCACCATGCTCCATCGCATACCTCTTTTTCTTATTTCTCTGCCGCATTGGGCAATGTCGGTGCGCAAAAGTGGTTCGCCACCGGTGAGAACCACTGTAAAGTTTGCTGTCGGCGATTCGATAGTATCTATTGCTTGCAGAAAATCCTCCAAAGGCATGTCTTTTTGCAAACTGTCTTTCGAGCAGTCACTTCCGCAATGCCGACAATTCAGGTTGCACCGGGTTGTACATTCCCAAAACAAATAACTTAACCGGTGTTTATTGGTTTCAGCTTTAACAAATTGTCGGAAAATGAAACTTTCAAACGATTCTCCCATTATTTATTTTCAAGTTCAATTGTTTGCAGTAAAGCTTCATTTTGGTCATTTACAATTGTAATAACTGTATCTTTAGTGGTAAAAGAACCATTTTCATTCGCATCAATATCTTCAAATCTGATCTTGGCATTTTGAAGTTTAATGGTATAGAAAGAAAAATTTCCGTT
>JAKLIM010000369.1 GCA_022709605.1 Bacteroidota bacterium
TACCGATGCTAAGTACGGTTTTATTGCTGGCGCACTAAAGGAAACCTACAAGGAGAGTACTCAGCAAAAACGCCAAACCACAGAGTTGATAGATACTTTCATTACCCACAAACTTTTTGGCTTTCCTATTTTCCTATTTCTTAATTACTATTAACAAAAAATTAACATTACACTATCAATGAAAAAACACATTTTTATGCTATTAATTGCCCCGTTACTTATTGCATGTAACAACAATCCAAAATATGCTGATTATTCAGAATATCCGGTATACGAAGGTTCAGATCTTGAGCTGGTTTACTCACAGCAAGCCAGTAAATTCAGGGTTTGGGCACCCACAGCCACTCAGGTTAAGCTTTTACTTTACGACAACGGTCTTGAAGGAAGTGCTTATGAAATTCAGAACATGAAACGTTCGGAAAAAGGTACCTGGAAATTAAAAGTGGATGGTAATCTGAAAGGAAAATTTTATACTTTTCAGGTTAAAATTGGCGAACAATGGTTGGACGAAACTCCCGGAATGTGGGTAAAAGCAACCGGTGTAAATGGAAAACGTGCTGCAATTATCGATTTTTCAGAAACAAATCCCGAAGGTTGGGACCTTGACAAACGCCCACCGCTTGCCAATTTTACCGATATTATTTTATACGAATTACATGTCAGGGATTTTTCAGTTTCACCAACTTCGGGCATGAAAAACAAAGGAAAATTTCTTGCTTTTACCGAACAGGGAACTAAAAATGCGAATGGACAATCAACAGGAATCAATCATTTAAAAGAATTGGGTGTTACGCATGTTCATTTATTACCTTCTTTTGATTATGCTTCGGTGGATGAAACCAAACTTGATGAAAAAAAATACAATTGGGGTTACGATCCTTTGAATTTTAACGTACCCGAAGGTGGATATTCTACCGATCCATACAATCCGGTTTCGCGCATTCGCGAATTTAAACAAATGGTTCAATCGCTGCATAATTCAGGAATTCGGGTAATTATGGATGTAGTTTATAATCATACATTTATTGGTCAAAATTCTCATCTTGATCTTTTGGCTCCCGGTTATTTTTATCGCATGAATGCCGACAGTACCTGGTCAAATGCTTCGGGATGTAGCAACGAAACCGCTTCGGAAAGAGCCATGATGCGTAAATTTATGATTGAATCCGTTGTGTATTGGGCTACCGAATATCATGTGGATGGTTTCAGATTCGATTTGATGGGCATTCATGATATTGAAACTATGAATTTAATCAGAGAAGCATTGAACAAAGTAGATCCTACCATTTTTATTTATGGCGAAGGTTGGACAGCTGGCGGATCGCCACTTGCAGAAGAAAAACGTGCTTTGAAGAAGAATGCTAAACAGTTGAAAGACATTGCAGTTTTCAGCGATGATATCCGCGATGCACTCAAAGGAAGTTGGATGCATTCCGAAATTCCGGGATTTGTATCCGGAATTGATAGCTTGGAAGAAAGCGTGAAATTTGGTATTGTTGGTGCAACAAAACATCCGCAGGTTGATTATTCAAAACTGATTTATTCGAAAGAACCCTATGTAAACAATCCATCTCAAACAATAAATTATGTGTCGTGTCACGACGATATGTGTCTGGTAGATAAATTGAACCAATCGAAACCGGTCGATGCTACTTCTGAAGAACTTGCACGATTTAACAAACTGGCTCAAACTGTTGTTTTCACTTCGCAGGGCGTTCCGTTTATTTATGCCGGCGAAGAATTGTACCGCAATAAAAAAGGCGTACACAATACCTATCAGTCGCCCGACAGCATCAACCAGATTGATTGGTCATTCAAAGAAAAATACAGCGACATTTATAATTATTACAAAGGGTTAATCAGTTTACGAAAAAAACATGCTGCATTCAGAATACCAACGCAGAGTCTTGTTCAACAAAATCTAAAATTTCTGAATGTTACGGTTCCGAATGTTGTGGCTTATACTTTGAATGGTCACGTTAACGGCGATATTTGGAAAAATATACTCGTTATTTATAACGGCAACCGAAAAAATGTAAAAGTCGGAATACCTGCAGGAAATTGGAGTGTGGTTTGCCACGATGGACAAATAAATATGAATGGTATTATGCAGGTTAATGACACTACATTTAATGTTGCGCCGTCGTCGGCAAGTATTATGTATGGTCAATAGAAGACCCCTAACCCCTTCCCGAAACTTCGGGAGGGGAATAATTGGTTGAAAATAATTAAGAAATTGAGTAATTAAGAAATTAAGAAATTAGGAATAAACTTTTCAAACTCTCAAACTTTTCAAACTTTCAAACTAATATAAATAATGGAAGAACAAAAATCAGCGGGATTGCCCGAAAATGCGTATCGTGAATTAAATGAAGGGGAAGAATACAAACCTGTAATGCCTGCCGGCAGTAAAATTCAGGAAGTTACGCCCTGGTCTCTCGGAATGGGACTTTTGATGGCTGTAATTTTTTCGGCAGCAGCTGCCTATTCGGGACTAAAAATCGGACAGGTGTTCGAAGCAGCCATACCTATATCAATTATTGCAGTTGGTGCTTCGGCAGCTATGCGCAAAAAAGGCGCTCTTGGTCAAAATGTGATCATTCAATCCATTGGTGCTTCATCGGGTGTTATCGTCGCCGGTGCAGTTTTCACAATTCCCGGATTGTATATTTTACAGGCAAAATATCCCGAAATTGAAGTTGATTTTTGGCAAATATTTTTTTCATCGTTATTGGGTGGATTTTTGGGAATTTTGTTTCTAATTCCGTTCCGTAAATATTTTGTGAAAGATATGCACGGAAAGTTACCTTTCCCCGAAGCAACAGCAACTACTGAAATCCTGATGACCGGAGAAAAAGGTGGAACTCAGGCAAAACTGCTCATTGTAAGTGGCTTAATCGGTGGATTGTTCGATTTTTGTTTCTCAGCGTTCCGACTTTGGAGCGAAGAAATTACAACCCGCATTGTGCCGGTAGGAGAAATGCTGGCCGACAAAGTGAAGATGGTATTGAAATTTAATGTAAGTGCCCTGATTTTTAGTTTCGGTTACTTGGTGGGACTGCGTTATGCATTAATCATTACGGTTGGTTCTTTGTTATCATGGCTCGTGCTTATCCCTTTGGTGAATGAAATCGGAGCGCTTTCAGCCACTTTAGGCGGAGGAATAAATCCTTTCGAAGCCATGTCGGCTGAAGATATTTTCCGACAATATGTACGTCCTATCGGTATCGGAGCCATTGCTATGGCCGGTATTATTGGAATTATTAAATCTTCAGGTGTTATTGGAAGTGCATTTAAATTGGCTTTTGGCATGGGTGGAAAAACCCATACCGAAGAAAAAGTGGAAAGAACTCAGAAAGATTTAAAAATGTCATTCGTAATGCTATTTATATTTTTAACGCTGGTTGCTGTGTTTATTTTTCTGCTTATCGGAGTAAAAATCACATTGGTGCAGGCGTTAATAGCATTGGTAACAGTATTGATTATATCCTTTCTTTTCACAACTGTTGCGGCCAATGCCATCGCCATTGTAGGCTCAAACCCTGTTTCGGGAATGACCCTGATGACCCTGATACTTTCATCGGTAGTTCTTGTTTCTGTAGGGCTTAAAGGCTGGCAGGGAATGGTAAGTGCTTTGATTATTGGAGGTATTGTTTGTACTGCTTTATCCATGGCCGGTGGTTTTATTACCGATCTGAAAGTGGGTTATTGGTTAGGAACTACCCCTGCCAAACAACA
>JAKLIM010000037.1 GCA_022709605.1 Bacteroidota bacterium
CAAAAGATCCTATAATAGAAGAATTAAAAAATATACAAAAAAAACAAGAAGAAATAATTAACAATTTCAAAAATAATAAACAGAGTGAAATAGAAAATCGTTTAAGTGATATTAACAAAAACATTATTAAATTGATAAATAAAAGAATATCAATGGGTTAAGTGATTTTTTTATGCTTTCAATATTTATGTAAAAAAATGAACTTTTATTCAATTTATGTTCAATAAAAAATTCTTACCTTTGTCGGGATTTAATTACCTGATCACAAACAATTTTCCGAAACTAATTTTTATAGTTATGTCATTTATTAAAAGTACATTAAGATTACTGAGCCATATTTTTATAAATAAATATGTGCTTGTATTTACTGTATCTTTTTTATATATGTTGTTTCTCGACGATCATAATTTACTCAGCAGATGGAAAATGGATTCCAAAATAATTGAGTTAAATAAGGAATATCAATATTATGAAGACGAAATTAAGGATAACAAATTAAAATTAGATGAATTGCAAAACAGTGATGAATATCTCGAAAAATTTGCCCGCGAAAAATATTTAATGAAAAAAGCAGATGAAGAAATTTTTATAATTAAATGAAAATGACAAAGCAAACTTCGCAAATTTTATTTTTTACGGGTGGAATACTCACAATTTTAGGTTCAGTAGCACAATTGTTCGATTTTAAATCGGCACCCTGGGTTTTTTCGGCAGGATCAATTTTGTTGATTTATGTACATTTAATGAATTATTTGGGTCAAAAGAAAGCCGATTTAAGACAACAACGATTAACACGAATCGGATTTACATCCAGCCTTTTGTTGCTCCTTGGCGGTTATTTTATGTTTACAGGCTCTAATTTATGGGTGATTGCTGTACTGATTTATGCTCTTTCCTCGCTATATCTCAGTTTTAGAACTGAATAACTTTTCTAAAGGAATAAAGAAATAAGAGCAAAGAATATAGACCGGGTTACAAAATCAAAAGTGTGCATTTTTTCTTAAGCCCTAATTTTGAGCATGTGTTTGAAATAACACAAGTTATAACTCTCTCATTTGTATTAATTATTAATTATTAATAAATGTACTACTTGCTTCACCTTTAGAGGGTTTGGGGCTGATAGTTAATAAATATTCGGTAATGTTTCAATCACATATAGGTGAAATTGCAGCGTTGTTGGTTTCGCTTTGCTGGACAATGAGTGCCCTTTTTTTTGAAAAAGCAGGCGCAAAAATCGGTTCTTTATCGGTCAATTTTATACGATTGTTTTTAGGGATTATTTTTTTAGGAATAACCACATTGTTCCTCAAAGGGATATTCTTTCCGACGGATGCAACTCTTTATCAATGGTTTTGGCTTGGATTATCCGGAGTTATCGGATTCTATCTTGGCGATCTTTTCTTATTTAAGTCGTACATGATTATTGGTTCGCGCACGGCGGCATTAATCATGAGTTTGTCGCCCATGCTTACTTCGGTTATCAGTTGGTATTTCCTCGACGAAAAACTCACGGGAATGAACATAGTGGCCATTTTAATCAGCATGTCGGGAATTATAATTGCCATTTCGAATAAAAAAATGAGATTAAATGTGTCGGCTAAAGGTCTGCTTTTCGCTTTTGGCGGTGCATTAGGTCAATCGATAGGGCTTATACTCAGCAAAAAAGGCATGGGCGATTACGACCCGATTGCTGCCACACAAATCAGGGCTTTGTTCGGTTTACTGAGTTTTGGAATAATGATAAGTGTTTTAGGGAGGTGGAGTAAAATAGCGGTAGCAGTAAAAAACACCAGTAGCATGAAAGCAGTGACCATTGGTTCATTTTTTGGTCCGTTTATAGGCGTAGCATTGTCATTATTTGCTATTCAACATACAAAAACAGGTATTGCTTCCACTTTAATGGCGTTGGTTCCGGTATTTATTATATGGCCATCAGCCATGATGTTTAACGAAAAAATCAAGCCACAACATATTATCGGAGCTATTGTTAGTATCATTGGTGTAAGTTTGTTTTTTCTTTAATGCGCAAATAAGTTATTGAAGAATTGTAATCAGATTCCAAAAAGTTTTGTACATTTGTAATCCGAAACAATAAACAGGAAAGCTGCCAGAGTGGTCGAATGGGCCGGTCTCGAAAACCGGTGAGCGGGTAACTGCTCCGTGAGTTCGAATCTCACGCTTTCCGCAACCTTCCAAAAACAAAAAGGAGTAAATCATTAACCCGATTTACTCCTTTTTTGGTTTTTTATTTTATTCCAATGAAAAAAAAGTGTATTTATAAATTTTCTTCAATCAGATTAATTTTTTGTTCTATTAATTTCGATTCTTCCTTCAATGCTTCGATTTTCCGTTCCATATCTTTGATTAAACCTCCGCCTTTTTTAGAGTTGGAACTAAAGAATCCGATATTATTTTCGTAAGTCGCAATTTCTGATTTTAAATGTTCGTAAGCGCGTACTAATTTCTCGCGTTCGCGGTAAAGTTTATTTTCACCCTTCGATGTCATGTCTTTCAAATTGTTTTTAAAAGAGTCCAATCGGCGTTGCGATGCATCTACGTTTAGTTTTTCGAATTGTTTATCTATTGCGGTGCGGTATTCTTTGTAAATTTTATCTTTTTCTTTAAAAGGCACATGACCTAAGGTATTCCATTCGGCAATATACTCGCGTAATGTTAAAAGTGCTTCGGGTGTATTAACTTGTGAATCAATGGCTTCAATTTTTTCTATCAATTCCTTCTTTTTGGTCAGATTTTCAGCCTCTACATTTTTAAGTCCTGATGTGCTTTTGTTTTTTTGTTCGAAGAAATAATCGCAAGCTGTAATGAAACGCTTCCAAAGTTCATCGGAATATTTTTTTGCAACAGGTCCGGTTGTTTTCCATTCCTTTTGCATTTGAATCAGTTTATTCGACGATTCTTTCCAATCGGTGGTATTCTTTAATTCTTCAGCCTGCTCGCACAATGCTTTCTTTTTTTCATAATTCTGACTTAAAACATTTTTTGATGCTTTGTAGAATTCGGCTTTAGCTTCGAAAAATCCATCGCATGCTTTGCGATAGCGATCAAATAATTTCTGGTTTATTTTTCGGGGTGCAAATCCAATTGATCTCCATTCGTCCTGCCAGGCAATTACAGTAACAGTGGCATCGTCCCAGGCTTTGTAGTTATTCAGTTTACTATAATCAAAGCTTTCAATTTTTTCGCACAAAGCATTTTTTGCCTGTAAATTATTTTCTTCTAATTTGCGTATTTCATCAAAATAGGTCTGATGTTTTTTATTTATGATGGTCGAAGCTTCCTTAAATCTGTTCCAAATCTGATCACGTAATTCGCGTGATACCGGTCCTAATTCGTGCCATTCATCGTGCAATTTTTGTAATTGATGAAACGCCGAAATAATATCAGTTTCATTTTCAAGTTTTTCGGCAGCTTCAATGATGAGAGTTTTTGCTTCCAGGTTTTTTCTGAAGTCATACTCACGAAGTTCGTTATTTATTTTTAATAAATCCCAGAACGATTCCTGATAGACGTTAAATTGTTTCCAAAGTTCTGTGGTGGCAGTAGGAGGGACCTGACCGATGGTTTTCCACTTTTTTTGTAATTCCCTGAACTCGTTTATGTGAGTCGAAACATCATCGTTGCTTTCAACTAAACCTTTTAATTGAGCAATTATGTGTTGTTTTTGTATCAGATTATTTTCTTTTTCCTTTTCTAAAAGTGCTGTATGGCTTGCTTTTTTTATCCGGTACTCATTCAGAAGCGATTTAAATTCTTCTTCTTCTGCATCGTTTTGCGGAATATATTCTGCTTCTTCACCTTCAGCCTCAATTAATTGTCTTTTCAGCTCATCGTGTTCAGCTTTCACTTTTTTGTAAAAAACCTGCTTTATCGATTCCACTTCATTTTTAATTACTTCTACATCTTGTTCAATAAGCAGTTTTAACTGGCTGATTAAATCTTTTTTGTTAGATGTGCTAAGTTCAATATTCTTCAAATCAGTGGCTTCTGATTGATCGATAATTGTATTTTCAACTGTAGGTTGTACTTCGACAACTTCTGGTTGCACTTCGGCAACTGTTGGCTGTACTTCGACAACTTCAGGTTGTGCTTCTACAACTTCAGCTTGCACTTCGGCAACTGTAGGTTGTACTTCGACAACTGTTGATTCAGTTGAAACAATTTCTGTTTCCTTGTTTAAATCAAGTGGGTTCATTTTACAAAAAAATTTTTTTAGTTTTTGCTTTTTAAGAGCAAATTTTTTAGTTTATACGATATGCACAAAAAATAATTACAAAAATAGTAATTATTTTTAGATATTTTAATTTTTTCTGTTATTTTGCAAACAAAATAATTAAAAAAACTAAATCAAAAGTTTTAAATCTCCTGTTTTCTGTTTGTAATATAAGTGTTGGCCTGTTGAGTCGGATTTATTTGAATGTCAATAATGTTGACATGTGTTGGTCGTGTCACAATAAATTCAAGCGTTTCGGCTATATCGTCGGCATTCAACGGAACAATTCCTTTATAAACTGCTTTCGCTTTTTCTTCATCATTGTGGTAGCGAACCAACGCAAATTCTGTTTCGACCATCCCCGGCGAAATGGAGCTGACTTTAATATTGTGTTTTACCAAATCAATTCGTAAACCCTTTGTAATGGCGTTTACAGCATGTTTTGTTGCGCAGTAAACACTTCCGTTGGGATAAACTTCGATGCCTGATATCGAAGAAATATTAACGATATGACCCGATTGACGTTCAATCATTCCCGGAACAATCAACTTGGTAATGTAAAGCAAGCCTTTGATGTTGGTGTCAATCATTCTTTCAAAATCATCTTCCAAACTTTCGTCAAATGGAGCCGCACCGGCTGCCAAGCCTGCATTATTTACCAAAACATCAATATTTCTGAAGTTTTCGGGAATCGATGCAATTGCATCCTTACAAGCTTCTTTATCGCGCACATCGAAACACAAGGGGATAACTTCGGTAGAATATTCAGCTTTCAAACGATCAGTTAATTCATCCAATCGTTCTTTACGCCGACCTGTAATGATGAGTCGGTAACCGAGTTTTGCCAATCGCAATGCAATTGCTTTCCCAAAACCGGAAGTTGTGCCTGTTATAAGTGCAGTTTTCATTTTTTTATTGCTGTTCTGAAAAATTGAAAATGGGAAAATAGAAAATTAGAAAATAGAAATTAAGAAATTAGTAATTAGAAAATTAGAAAACAAGAAATCGTAAATTGTAAATAATTAAATCGTAAATAATTCTATTTTTCGTATTTCAAATTATGCCCCATACGCAATTTTTTAGTTTGCATATAAAATTCGTTGTGTGGATTCGGTTCAATAATTAGCGGTACGTTTTCTACTATCGTCAGTCCGTACGCTTCGAGTCCGATACGTTTAACCGGATTATTGGTCATTAGTTTAATTTTTTTAACTCCTAATTCTCTCAAAATCTGAGCTCCAACTCCATAATCGCGTTCATCGGCATTAAAACCGAGATGTAAATTTGCATCTACGGTATCCAAACCTTCTTCCTGTAATTTATATGCTTTCATTTTATTCATCAATCCAATTCCTCTGCCTTCCTGATTCATATAAACAATAACTCCTCGTCCTTCTTTTTCAATCAATTCCATGGCTTTGTGTAGTTGCTCGCCACATTCGCAACGCATCGAACCAAAAATATCGCCTGTAATGCACGATGAATGTACACGAACCAGTATACTTTCTTCTTCACTCCATTCGCCTTTTATCAAGGCCACATGTTCCAATCCGTTTGATAATTGCTTGAAAGGTATCAGTTTAAAATCACCTAAATTAGTTGGGAGATTTACTTTTACGCCTTTTTCGACCAACGATTCAAATTTCAGACGGTAGGCAATCAAATCTTTTATCGATACCACTTTTAAATCGAATATTTTGGCAATTTCAAATAATTCGGGCAGTCGGGCCATCGAACCGTCATCGTTCATTATTTCGATAAGCGCAGCCGCAGGATACAAACCGGCCAAACGGGTAAAATCAATGGCTGCTTCGGTATGTCCGGCACGGCGAAGTACACCTTTAGAGCGTGCCCGCAAAGGAAATACATGTCCCGGACGACCAAAAGTATCCGGTTTCGAAGTCGGGTCGGCAAGAGCCAGAAAAGTAGCTGCACGATCTACGGCCGAAACACCGGTGGTGCAACCTTCTAATTTATCGATACTTACCGTGAAAGGCGTAGCATGAAACGATGTGTTTTTATCAACCTGCATTTCAAGTTCCAGTTCATCGCAGCGCTCTTCGGTAATTGGCGCACAAAGTACACCACGCCCATGTTTTGTCATAAAATTGACCATTTCAGGCGTAATTTTTTCAGCGGCACAGATAAAATCACCTTCATTTTCGCGATCTTCATCATCAACAACAATAATGAATTTGCCATCTTTAATATCCTGAATGGCCTGATCTATTGTATTTAATACTTGTTCCATCGTATTTAGTTTAATTGTATCTCTTCGTATTCATTTAATGTTTTACCATTTTTATGAATCAAAGCATTAAATTTGTGTTTTAAATTTTTCCACATTTTCACATATTCTTCTCCATTAAATAAAGTTGCATCAACTGCTGCTTTATAAGTCAGAAAAATACCAATGGGTAATAATACAGCCGAGCTCAGCCACATTCCTTCAAATGCAGTCCAGAGCCCTTCGCGTGACATTTTAAATCCGGTATTGTCGATTATATAATAGATAATGAACATGATAACCGAAATAACCACCGGAGCTCCCAAACCACCTTTGCGAATAATAGCGCCTAACGGAGCACCAATAAAGAAGAAAATCAGACAGGCAAACGACAACGTAAGTTTTTTGTGCCATTCAATTTTATGACGGGTTACATAAAAACTGGCGTCGCCCAGCATTATTTTATTGTATTGTACCTGTTCGCTCATTTCGCGGGCGCGTTGTACGGCCATGGATAATGCCTGTTGTTTTGCCGATTCATCAAGTTTCAGATAGAGCGAATCCTGATTATACTCCGAAATTTTAATATTCGAACTAACGTCAAGTGATCGGTTTGGAGCCATTTCTCGCCCAAAATACTTATGTTCAACCACATCCCGGGCTAGTTCGTTGCTTTTTGCCTGTAAAATTATATTGACCGAATCGATTGATTGCGCGAGTTGTTTGAAATTTTTACTTACATACTGATCATCCAGAATCGAATCGTCGAGTCTCGAAAAATCAGAATCAAAATCAAGCAACATTTCTTTTATTTTAAAAGTTTCGCGCCTGTAAGGTATGCTTGTGGGTGAACTGTTTAATTTTTGAGTTTTAAGATTTTCAAAAGTTTCACCATCGTAAAGTGTGAGTAACAAGTACTTTTTATCTTCTGTCAGATTAACTCTTCCCGAATCGGCTACCATGACCGACGAATTCTCAAAACCTTCCGAAAAATTGTAAATCATCAAATCTTTCAACAAATGGTTTTCTTTTTCTCTAACATACAGATTATAACCATCAATGCCGTTGTAAAATTCTCCGGAGGGTATGTCGAGTTCAGGCGATTTTTGTTTTAACGAAAAAATTAAAGTCCAGAGTTTTTTTTGCGAAATAGGCAGCACAATATTCGAAAAGTAAAATGCGCCTATGCTTATAAAGAAGATAAGAATAACCAATGGACGGATAATTCTGAAAAGTGAAATGCCGGCCGATTTCATGGCTGTGAGTTCAAAATTCTCACCCAAGTTACCGAAAGTCATCAACGATGCCAGCAAAATAGCCAATGGTAAAGCCATGGGAACCAACGAAAAAATGGCATATACGAAGAATTCGATCAAAACCGAAACGCCAATTCCTTTCCCAACTAATTCAGCAAAATGCTTCCACAAAAACTGCATCAATAAGATAAACAGACAGATGAGGAAAGTCATCAGCAGCAAAACTGCAAAGCGTTTGAATAAGTATAAGTCGATTTTTTTAAACATGTACTCAGGAAAAATGAGCAACAAAATTACACCAAAAAATTTAAATATCAATTGACTCTTTTGCCAAATAAAATTAAATTATTACAATCCAACCAGTTGCATTAAAAAGAAAAAGCTACTCAGTGTACGGGTAGCTTGTATTCATGAAAAATTTGTTGTAAATCAATTGTTTTTAATTGAATTACATGCCTGTTTTGCGTTTAAGCGTTTCCACCAAATGATTCCATAGAAATTTTGTGTCTTCAATATCAGAAGTTTCAGCAAAATCGGTTACTAAAAGTGAATTATCCCCTGTAATAGCGTTACTTACTATCCTCATTTCGAAATAGATATCTGTTCCTTCATCCTCTTTCCACTGAAATCGAATATTTGAATTTTGCTTAATATTTAATAGTGTTGCTGTCTGATCGTTTTTATCCCACATAAATGTATATTCGTTTCCAACAACAGTTACACCTTCGGCAAACCATTCCGAAAGTCCAAGCGGTGTGCTTATTGAATTCCACAAAACAGGTAATGATCCTTGTTTGAACGTATATTCAACTTCTATTTTTTTCTTGCCCATTTACGTTAAATATTTTTAAAATTATACTCTGTAATTTTTTCGCAAGATAATCAAATTTTTCTAAATAATAGCTTTTTATGTAATAAAAAATGCATTATTTTTTATCAACAATTATCTTCAGACTACTCTTTTCGAAGCACAATGGCAACATTTGTTTCACATTATCAATAATATAAATTTGTTCGGTGCCATACAAAATTGTTACAATATCTTTATCGAAACGGGATTCAGATTCCAACAAAACTTGTCGGCAGGCTCCGCATGGAGTTATGGGAAGTTCCATGAAATTTCCATTTGTAAATGCTGCTATGGCAAGTGTTTTTACCGGAGTATCAGGATATTGCGCATTTGCAAAAAACATGGCCACCCGTTCGGCACAAAGTCCTGACGGATAGGCTGAGTTTTCCTGATTGCTGGCTGCAAATATCTCACCGTTTTCGAGCTGAATAGCCGCACCCACATGAAAACCAGAGTAAGGTGCATAGGCTTTTTCGACTTGTTTTTTTGCTAAGTCAACTAATTTTTTATACTCTTCGCTCAACTCGTCGAAAATACATTGGGTTATTTTTGTTTCAATTATTTTTTGTTGCATGTTTTTGGTATTAATGTCTGATTATTAGTAAAGTATTTGGTTTTGAAATCGAAAATTGCAAATTCATTCAACACAAATATATAAAATTATATTTTCATAATCTGTTTTTTTGCAAATAAGTTCTATTTTTGCAATAAATAAATTAATTGTTGCTCAATGAATATCAGAATAAAATTACTTTTTAGTGTGTTAATTGTATTGTCATTCAGTATGTTAACTAATGCGCAAACACTTAGCAAAAATTACAAAACTTATATTGACAAATATTGTCAGTTGGCCATAAAACAACAAGCGGAACACGGAATTCCCGCAAGCATAATTCTTGCGCAGGGATTGCTTGAATCATCAGCCGGCGAAAGTTGGCTGGCCATAAATTCGAATAATCATTTTGGAATCAAATGTGCTGAATGGCAAGGCGATAAGGTTTATAAAGATGATGACACAGTAAACGAATGTTTCAGAAAATACGATAATGTGATCGATTCGTACGAGGATCATTCATTATTTATTAAAAACCGCAGATGGTATGGTTCGTTATTTGAATTGGCCAAAACAGACTACATAGGTTGGGCGCACGGATTAAAAAAAGCGGGTTATGCCACTGATCCAACTTATGCGTACAAGTTGATTTCGATCATCGAAAATTACAATCTTCATCAATATGATCTGATTCAGAAAAAAGCAGATATTATTACTTCTAAAAACAAAATAACTGCTACTCCCGAAATAAAATCAATGGGAACAATTACCGCATTTACAAATCATAAAGTTCAGAAAAACAACAAAGTACGTTATGTAATTGCCGCCATCAATGATACTTACGGCAGCATAGCCGATGAGTTTAATATTGATGAAAACAGATTGAGAGATTTCAACGATGCGGTACCTTTTGCAACATTAACTGCGGGCTCAAAAGTATACCTTCAAACAAAAAAAAGAATGGCCTCCAGAAAGTTCCCTATGCACGAAGTGAAAGAAGGTGAATCGATGCACAGCATTTCGCAGGATTACGGTATATTACTCGAATCATTGTATAATTTAAATGAAATGCCTTATACACAGGGTGCTAAGGTGGCTCAAATTTTGAAATTAAGAAGATAAAATGCGAAAAAAAAATACGGAGCTGCTGCGCGATGTTATCGGACAGGTTTTAAAAACGAATCATTTGGATAAAAAGTTGTACGAGAAACGGTTAATTGATGCATGGCCGATAATTTTAGGCAATAATATTGTACAATATACTACCGAACTTGTTATTGTAAGAAAAGTATTGTATGTGGCACTTTCGTCGTCTGTTTTGCGCCACGATTTATTCCTGTCGCGCGAAGAAATTAAAAAATCATTGAACCGACATGTTGGTACTGAAGTAATTACAGATATTATTTTCAGGTAGAGACGCAATGCTTTGTGTCTTTATTTTTTTGGTGAAGAAAATAGAAATTAAGAAATTAAGAAAATAGAAAGTAGAAATTAAGAAGATCCATGATGAATTTACGCGAACAACTTAAAAATCCCGATTCGCTTGGATATATCGATATCATTATTCAAAATACACTCGAAATAGAAGGAGGTTTTGAAGAATTATTTTCATTGTTTTTTGATGAAGAAAAGGATGTTGCATGGCGTGCCGGTTGGGCATGCGATAAAATAAGCAGAAAACATCCCGAATTGTTTACCAACACAATGAGGCAGAAAATTGTAGCTGCAATACCTCACGAAAAACACAATGGTACGCTCAGAGCTCTCCTTTCGCTGATGAATAATTTTGAAATACCTGAAAATATTTCGGTTGAATTAATTAATAAACTGTTCGATTGGATGATCTCTTCCAAGTCGGATGTTTCGCACCAGGTGCTTTCAATGAAGATTTTGGGTAAATTCTGTGATCTGGAGCCGGGATTAATACCCGAATTGCTGGCTTATCTCGAAAATGTTAATTCGCAAGATTATACACCCGGATTTAATTCTGTGAAAAAGAAAATGATTAACCATCTGAAAAATAAGAGTTTGAAAATTTGATTCATATCTTTTATTTGAAAATTGCACATTTTCTCAATTTAAGTGCTATTTTTGTACCGTAATTTTTCACATTCTGTGATAGAACTGTGGATTTAAACTTACTTTAATTTCAAAAAAAAAACAGTTATGACTTTAAAGAAAAACATTCTGGCATTACGTCAAAAAAAGGCCATTGTAGAAAAAGGTGGAGGCGACAAAGCCATTGAAAAACAAGTTGCAATGGGTAAGATGACTGCCCGTGAGCGTATCCTTGGATTGTTAGATGCAAATTCATTTTACGAATATGATTTATTCGTAGAACATGAAGAAACAAATTTCGGGATGGAAAACAAAGTGTTGGCAGGCGATGGTGTAATTACCGGAACAGGAAACATCAATGGAGCACCCGTATGTATTTATGCTCAGGATTTTACAGTTATGGGAGGTTCATTAGGACTAAAACATGCCCGTAAAATTACCAAAATTATGGATCATGCCATGAAAATGAAAGTACCTTGTATTGGAATCAACGATTCAGGAGGTGCACGTATTCAGGAAGGTATCGGTGCATTAGCCGGTTATGGTGAAATTTTCTACCGCAATACCATGGCATCAGGCGTTATTCCTCAAATTTCAGTAATTCTGGGCCCTTGTGCCGGTGGTGCTGTTTATTCACCTGCACTCACCGATTTCGTTTTTGTGGTGGAAAATATCTCAAAAATGTTCATTACAGGACCCAATGTAATTGAATCGGTACTGGGTGAAAAAATATCGCAGGAAGACCTTGGCGGTGCGCGTGTACATGCCGAAATAACAGGTAATGCACATTTTTATGCACTCACCGAAAAAGAATGTCTGAACCAGATTAAAGAACTCGTATCTTTGATTCCGCATAGCAATCAGGTTAAAGCGGTGAAGGTTAAACCAATGAAACCGAGTTCCAGAAAGAACATAGAAAAAATTATCCCATCCGATCCCAAACAACCTTATGATGTACGCGATGTAATTTTTGCACTCGCCGATGATTCTAAATTTCTTGAAGTTCAGGAACTTTGGGCACCCAATATCGTTATTGGTTTTGGACGTATGAATGGTGACACCGTAGGTTTTGTAGCTAACCAACCCATGTACCTTGCCGGTGTTCTCGATTGCGATGCATCGGATAAAGCGGCCCGTTTCATCCGATTCTGCGATGCGTTTAACATACCAATAATAACTCTCGAAGACATGCCGGGTTATTTACCGGGTGTGGATCAGGAACATGCAGGTGTAATACGTCATGGAGCTAAAATGCTTTATGCATATTCCGAAGCTACTGTACCTAAAATCACCGTTATTTTGCGTAAAGCGTATGGTGGAGGTTATATTGCGATGAATTCGCGTCACCTGGGAGCTGACTTTATGTTTGCATGGCCGGGCGCCGAAATTGCTGTTATGGGACCTGAAGGAGCTGCGAATATCATTTTCCGCAAAGAAATTATGGAAGCTGAAGATGAAGATGCAATGCGTCAACAGAAAGTAAAAGAGTACATTGAGAAATTTGCAAATCCATTTGTGGCAGCTGCCAAAGGGTATATCGATGCTGTTATTGAACCGAGTGAAACGCGTGAATTGTTATTGCATTCGCTTGGTGTTTCGCAACATAAAGACGATTATCGTCCGGCAAAAAAACACGGAATTCCTCCGTTTTGATGCTGATGTAGCGTAATGTTCTAAATTTGAAATACAAGCAAAAATGAAGAAAGAAACCCCTGAATATGTGCAATTTGCCGTTACAGCACGTAAATATAAAACACTTCTGACAAAAAAATATCTGAATCGCAAGGTATGGGTTGACCCGAATCCTTTTGAAATTCAGTCCTTTATACCCGGAACAATCGTCCAGATTCCTATCAAAGAAGGACATGTTGTCAAGGAAGGAGAACTTATTTTAATTGTGGAAGCAATGAAAATGCGAAACCGGATTTTAATGCCTTTTACTGCACGAATTAAAAAAATAAATGTGGTGTTGGGCGAGAGAGTTCCAAAAGATACTTTAATGATAGAGTTAGAACCCGTGGATAGTAAAAAGAAATAAACAACATAAAGCGACTGCATCTTAAGTCACTTTGTGTAAAATATACATCTTAAATTGCTGATTATAAGCCTGACAAGTTACATAAACTTGCCAGGCTTTTCTATTGACATTATAGTGGAAACATTTTTTCAGTTAATAATTTACTGAATTCTAATTCGAAATTGGGAGTAAAAACATTTTTACCTATATTAGATGTAATTTCTTCGATACTCCAGAATCTGCCTTCCGATATTTCTGTCGGATTAGGAAATATTTCTCCATCGTAAATGGTGAAATGACTGTTAACAAGTTCAGCCTCTTTGTCCGAAACAAATTTGTATCGAATCATAAATATCGGTTCAAAATCAACCATTCCGAGTTCTTCACGTACTTCCCTACGTAACGCAATTTCTACTGTTTCGCCGTAATCCACATGTCCACCAACCGATGTATCCCACTTTCCGGGTTGAATGTCCTTAGTCATAACCCTTTTTTGTAAGTAAAGCTCCTTTTTCGAATTGAAAACATGCAGATGTACAACAGGATGCAGCAGAAAACTACCTGAATGACATTCCTTTCGGGTCGATTTGCCGATCACATGGCCGTCGTTATCAACTAATGGGAAATATTCTTCCATGTGTACTAAATTATTAATATTAAGTAAGTTGGTTGGATTGAATTTATAATCAATTAGAGAATCATATACTTTGCAAAGATAAAAACTTATTTATTATTTGAAAGAAAGATGAAAGATGAAAGTGAGTAAAATTGGATTTAAAATAATGTCAATCAACTACTTTCAATTTCTTGTTTTTTATGAAATAAAATAATCACCATGTGGAGTCTTAACTGGTGATTGGTATATATATTATTATATTTTTGACAATCAAATGTTGCCTTTCGGAGGCTACATTTTACTTGTGTTTATTATTATAATTATATTTGAGAAAAGTCATTAATTTATGTGAATTAAATTAATATCTTTGTTGGTAGAAATGATCATTGTAAAAAATCTAAAATAAATATTATGAAATCAAGTATGTTAAGATCAATTTTATTGATTGTAATTTTGTTTCTTACCTTTTCTAATTCCCTCTCTGCAATTAACTTCAATATTTCTTTTTCAGCCTATGGGGCACGCAATAATTATGATTATGTAGTTGTTGAGAATATTACACAGGGTTTAACGGTAACTGTGCCTGCTGGCAGCACCCTGAATTTAGTAGATGTTACAGCGGTGGGTAATGTCATTTCTGATAAATTATTGTCGGTTTATCCAAATCCTGTTGATAAGAAAGCTCTAGTTTCATTTTTCTCCGAACAGGGCGGTAATACGCAATGTAGTGTTTTTGGAATAGATGGTAAATGTATTGTCAGGTATGCAAAAGTGCTCAATGCCGGTATTAATAATTTTCAGATTTCTTTACCTAAAGGCATTTTTTCATTGATTGTGAATGAAAACGGCATAAATCATACTGCTAAAATAATAAGCCAAACAGACAATAAAACTGAATTTGAATTCGCTGGAAATGAAAAAGTTAATTACAGTATTTTGCAAAAAAACAAAAGTGCTGTTATTCAATTAAAATATAATGCGGGCGACATTCTTTTAATGAAAGCTTATGCAGGTAACTTTGTCAGTATTTTATCTGAAATTATCATGGCAGATAAAAATATCAACTTTAATTTAGTGGAGTGTGTAGATCAGGAAGGAATTAATTATCCTGTTGTTACCATAGGAACACAGGTTTGGTTAGCTGATAATCTTAAAACAAGCCGTTATCGTAATAATGTTACAATACCCGATAAATCAAATGATGTAACCTGGGGTACAATAACTACCCCAGCATATACTGATTACAGTTCTCCGATTACCAGTACAACTTATGGTAAATTATACAACTGGTATGCGGTTACCAACAACAACAATCTGGCTCCTAAGGGTTGGCATATTCCAACTGATAACGACTGGGCTATTCTTTCTGACTTTTTAGGCGGTGCTGCTTTGGCCGGAAGTAAACTAAAAGAAAAAGGAAATACACATTGGTTAAATGCAAATATAGATGCAACAAATAAAACCGGTTTTACTGCTTTACCGGGTGGATCAAGAAGTACGGATGGTAATATTTATGATTTTGGTAATGTGGGTTATTGGTGGAGTACAACTGAGGGCAGTAACGTTAACAGTGCATATTATCGATATTTAACAAATACTTCCGGTGCTTTAAACAGTGCATTCTACAATATAAAAGCTGGTATGTCAGTCAGATGTGTTATGGGTGATTTACCGAATGTTTCAACAACTGCAGTTTCTGACATAACTGCTTCAGGATTTGTAAGTGGAGGTAATATCACATTTGACGGCAATTTTCCAATAATATCTCGTGGTGTTTGTTGGAGTACAAATCAAAAACCAACGATTAATGATTCAAAAACTACTGATGGAGCAGGATCAGGCACTTTCACAAGTATTATTTCTGGAGTTACAGTTCAAACAACATATTATATTCGGTCTTATGCTACCAATAGTTATGGGACAGCTTATGGAACT
>JAKLIM010000370.1 GCA_022709605.1 Bacteroidota bacterium
TTGACTTTTTAATCTCCGTTTGCGTTCCACGCCCTGCCCATCGTGGTCACTCTTACCGCCGTTGGTAGCCAACGAAGTATTACCCTCTACGGTGATGCACTTACTTCCCTCCGGCCATGCGTCGATAAATCCCACATGACCAATCCGGCCTTTGCTTTGTATGTAAATACCAAACACGTCAGCTTGCTGCGCTGTGGGAGTTCCTCTTACGCCTCTAATATAATAAGTATTCGATTTAGGAAACCAAGCCGGTGAATATCCCGATCGTGGTACTCCTTTAACACCCGCTTCAAAAAAGCAGGTATAAACGAAAGCTGCGCACCACTGGTCTCCTTTGTTTAAACCGGTTGTTTTTAAAATGTATTCCACTTCAGGCCCATCGTTCTTGCCTGTTTTCTCTTTGATACCTATCTTCACTGTATAGGCTTTTACCACTTTCGGCGTTAGCTCATTTACGCTAGGGTAAACGAAAGGGCTACAAGCGAGTAAAATAACAAGAATAAAATGCCGGTTGAATACCTTATTTTTTGCCATGGTGATAATTTGATAAATGATTCTTTTAAATCCGATACTAAAAATTTACGTGCCGTCCCGAATAGCAATCCCATTGCCACCCAGCTTATTGACATAAACAGAAACAAAAGCAGTATAGCAAATAACGGAATTTGCAACACTCCACCGTCGAATACGGCCGATGTAGGATCAAGCCAGCGAATAATAACCGCCGAAAACCAATACAGCGCAAAAGCTACCGGTACCGAATACACTTCAGGGTACCGCTTCCATAACCATTTAAAACCTGCGAAAACGAATGTAAACACATCCAATAAGGCTATTGTAATCCAAGTCAACGCCTTCCAAAATAATTTTTTTATTGTACTCATAATCTATATTTTATTTAAATAGTTTTATCCCTACAGTCGGATCTTTAGCGTTTACCGACCAAATAATCATGATGATTGTAGCTACAATTGTAATTACAGCAATCCACCAGTAATCAGTTAGCACGGTCCAAAACTTCAACTTATCAAATTTTTTGTTCGTCGATTCAGTTAAGCAGCTGATTTTCTGATCAATTTTCAGCTCTAGTGAAACGATTCGTTCATCTACTTTTTTCTGATTTTCGATAATGGCCGATGTCATGTTATCCATACTTATCGACATTACAATTAAAGATTTTGCTGTTGCTGATTTGGAGTCTCCTAATATCTCCTTTGTGATTTTCTCAACGTCGTTATTGCTCATAATTAGTATATTGTAAAATATGAATTAATATTTAAATCAATTTCTGACTTTAAAGCCGTTAAATCAGATCGGCAAATAACTATTTCACACACATGACCACTTAAAAAATAAGCTTTATTCCTAGATCCAATAAAACATGGGTAATTCCCTATTGTAGAAGCTGGAGTTGATGCAGTTATTATACTTGACATGTTACCGTCCACATAGACATTTTCATTTGTTGATGTTCTAAATTCGCGTATATATTGTAATTTATTATTTGTTATTGCCTCAATTCTTAAATTACTATCAGTAGATGAGCCTAAACAAAATTGACCGTTAGTTCCTGTACCATAACGTCTAATCTCAATTCTTCCCGCATAGCCTGCACCATCAGATTGAGTAAATAACATTTCATAAGTGTTCCCAGTAAACCAATTGCAACACGCGAGAAATGTTAATTGTGTTGCTCCTGTAAATGGCCTCGATGTTATCTCTAATGTTTTTGATCCGTTAAAAAAAATTGATGGTTTAGACCTTTGAGTATAAATTACACTTGGAGTATAAATTTGTGGCTGAGTAGTAGCTGTAGTTTGAGTTGCATTGTTACCATTTCCGCTTTGGTCATACCAAGTTTTTACAAATCCAGCGTTAGATCCCACAAAGGCTGATAATGCTGCAATGTCTATGACATCGTTAGTAAACCCGATATTCATTGTAGCATTGTCGGAGCTACGCCTAACCTCAATACAATAGCCATTATATGTACTACTAAGCTTTCTGAGAGCAAATGCTACAGTGACATTAGATAAGTTGTCTAAAAGCTTACTAGCATTAGACATTTGTATAAATAAATTTTTACTGTAATATCCCATTTTTACGCATTTTTAATAGCAATTGCCCAAATTTCAGATGTAGTGCTCGAGGTCCGTACACGTTCATAACAAAATGTCCAGCTTGTATTTATTGCTAAAACAGGAGCAGAACCGCGCCAATACAAGTTAGGACTTGGATGCACTATTGTCGGCAACGATGCACCAATTTTAAAGCACAGAATACACTCAGAAACCTGATTTTCCAACAAATTTGGTACTGATATATTAAAATTATTTGAACTTGTAAGCGCACCAACCAAAAATATTTCGGTATTCATTTTAAGCAAAAGAGTGCCGGATAAAGGAGATGTTACTATTTCTGATGCATATATGCCGGTTAATCCTTGAGGCCCCTGTTCTCCTTTTGCCTTGATACCTGTATTTTCGTAAGCATGAATAACTGTATTCCATTTATGCCAGTATTCATTAATAACCACATCAGGGTGATTAGCCACTTCCAGAGCCAATTCTTTTGCTGCGTTTGCGTCTATAGCCGCTTGATTAGCTAAGGTTGCTTTCGAATTTGCAATTTCAGCAGCATCAAGAGCTGGTTTTTTCAAAAAAAGTAATTGATCAGGTGTAAAATCCTCAAATGTAAAATCCTTTCCAGGTTCCTTAATCGGGAAAAAATCAAATTTAAACTCATAAACAGGAGTATTAAACTCGACCTTTACATCAAATACAGGAGCTTCCAGACTAAGATCAATATTTACTATTACAGGATTTAAAGTAATCATATAGCTTCTTTAATTGTACTTTTAATAATCATAATGCCAGTACTAATCACAGGTACCACCCCAGCTTCATCCGGATACTCAGTTTCATTGGTATCTACTACAGCCACTTCTATTTTCAATTCACCTTCAGCAAGTTTTTTTGATTGCGATTTAGTTATTTGTCCATAAAGGGTCATTGCGTCAATTCTTTTTAATTTATCAAATCCATCCTTCTCAATCAACGAAAACTTAACTTTTTTCGATTCATCGGTGTACAAATAAGCAACAGCATTATCAACTTCATCAAAGTTGTTTGCAGTAATTCCCGAATTATCCGGGAATGTCCATGTAAATGGGATTGGTTGTCCTTGTGGTATTTGTATCATTATAATAATTATTTTTTAAGCATTTTCTAAAGCTTCAATTCTATCAATTAAATCCTGTATCATCCGTTTTGGAACGGGTGTATTATCTCTTAGATCATCATACCTTAACATTTTGTATTTTTCATTCTCTCCTTCTAATTTGTCGGCCAAATCGTCCAATAAAACATCATTCTCTGTATACTCATCTTTTATATATTGTATCGCAGATTCAACTTCAATACAACCAAATCCTCTGTAGCTATCCCATATAAGAATTACATTTGTCCCAACAGCTTGTGTGGCTGAAAAGGTCAATGTTTGAGCATCTCCTGATAAGTAGTAGTTAGTTCCGTTGTATCCAATATCTTTGAAACTAAAATATTGGTTATTAATTCTTACCCTTCCGCAAACATTACCTGTTGTATTTCCCGGAGACATTGCTGCAGGAAATTTGGTCAGAACATCGCTACTAACAAAAATCTGAGTTTTAATCCCTGAAGTTAGAGCTACCGAAAGTGTTGCTGTGTTATTTGCCAAATAAGCTGTTGC
>JAKLIM010000371.1 GCA_022709605.1 Bacteroidota bacterium
AGCTCGTCGTCGTGAGCTTTTAAAAGGGTTACACATACCGTTTGAAGCCTTAAATATTGATGTAGAAGAAACCTATCCTGTTTCGATAGTAGGTGTTGATATTCCAATGTATCTGGCTGAAAAAAAAGCAAATGCGTACAAAAATTTCATGAAGGATAATACCTTGTTAATCACTGCTGATACGATTGTTTGGCACGAAGGAAATGTACTTGGTAAACCGGCAGATAAAAATGAAGCCCGAAAATTTCTTGAAAAATTATCAGGAAAAACACATCAGGTGATTACAGGTGTTTGTATTTCGACATTGAAACATAGAAAAACATTTCATGTAATTTCGGATGTTCGATTTGCAAAACTTACGCCAAACGAAATTGATTATTATCTCGAAAATTTTGAACCATATGACAAAGCCGGTGCGTATGGAATTCAGGAATGGATTGGTTTTGTGGGAGTTGAACACATAAACGGTTCCTATTTTAATGTTATGGGATTGCCGGTACAGCGACTTTACAATGAACTAAAACGATGGAAAAATATAGAATAAAAAAATTAACCGCTTACAAAAAATTAAAATTATGACTAAATTTGTGATTTACCAGGTATTACCCCGACTTTTCGGAAATTATAATACCAATTTAAAACCTCATGGAACCATTGAAGAAAACGGCTGTGGAAAATTCAACAGCTTCACTCCCAAAGCATTGAAAGAAATTAAGCAACTTGGTGTAACCCATATTTGGTACACCGGAGTTATTGAACATGCCACACAAACTGATTATTCAGCCTTTAAAATTCAAAAGGACAATCCGACGATTGTAAAAGGAAAAGCCGGTTCGCCTTATGCCATAAAAGATTACTACGATGTTGATCCAGACCTGGCCGAAGATATACCTAACCGAATGACCGAATTTGAAAATCTGGTAGACAGAACCCACAAAGCTAAATTACAGGTAATCATTGATTTTGTTCCGAATCATGTGGCGCGACAATATCATTCGGATGCTAAACCAGAAGGAGTTTCGGATTTAGGCGAATATGATCACCCGGAATGGTTTTTCTCACCTTTAAATAATTTTTATTATATTCCGGGTCAGGCTTTTAGTCCTCATTTCGAAATTAAAAATTATGTTGAAACACCTGCAAAAGCAACCGGAAACGATCACTTCAGTCCTTCACCAACTATAAACGACTGGTACGAAACTGTAAAACTGAATTATGGAGTAAATTACGTGGAAGGAATGCAGAAACAATTTCACCCAATTCCTGATACCTGGCTTAAAATGAGAGATATACTATTATTTTGGGCATCGAAAAAAGTGGATGGATTTAGATGTGATATGGCCGAAATGGTACCTGTAGAGTTTTGGGGCTGGGTAATTCCACAAATCAAAACAATGTTTCCGGAAGTAATTTTTATTGCTGAAGTTTATAATCCTGCTGAATACCGTAATTATTTGAACAACGGGAAATTTGATTATTTGTACGATAAAGTAGGGATGTATGATATGCTCAGAAATGCCACCAGCAAAAATTACGCTGTTCGTGGTTTGACATTAACTTGGCAATCAGTATCCGATATTCAAGAAAAAATGCTAAATTTCCTTGAAAACCATGATGAACAACGAATCGGTTCGGGCTTTTTTGCCGGTAGTGGAATTTATGCGCAACCGGCCATGATTATTGCTGCAACACTTACAAAAGGGCCTGTAATGATTTATTCGGGTCAGGAGCTTGGAGAATTAGGTATGGATTTTGAGGGATACAGTGGTGTTGATGGACGTACAACAATTTTCGATTACTGGGGTGTAAAATCGATACAGGATTGGGCAAACGGCGGAAAATTTGATGGCAAAATGCTTACCGAAGAGCAAAAAGAGTTACGCGAATTTTATAATAAATTATTGAATATAACTTTAACCGAAAAGGCTGTTAAAGAAGGTATTATGTTCGATTTGGTGTATGCGAATCTCGATAATCCAAAATTCAATACGCATGAACAATTTGCATATTTAAGAAAACAAGAGGAGGAACTGCTACTAATTGTTACCAATTTTCATGATAAACATTTGGAAACCGAAGTTCTAATTCCTCAAGATGCTTTCAAATGTCTGGATATAATTGAGAATACCATATACAGTTGCGTGAATTTATTGGATAAAAACGAAGTAATTGATGAAATTGTACTTTCAACACAAAACTTTTTTACATGTAAAGTTCCGGCATGGAAAGGAAAAATCTATAAATTAACAAAGAAATGATTTGAAATTTTTTAAAAAATACATTATTATGAAAACAAAAACTTATGTTTTGACTGTAGTAGTTTTATTGTATTTAAGTGCCTGTTCGTCCACAAAAAATACGATTGAAACCATTCAGCAAACTACTCAAAAAATTGAAATTAAGGACTTTACCATCAAAGTCAATTATGCAGTTCCGATGAGAATGAAGCAAATTTCGTTAACATCGGACTATGATATTCGTGTAAAAAACGACTCTGCTTTTGCTTTTTTACCGTATTACGGAGTTGCTCACGTAGCGCCTATGAATTCGTCAGAAGGAGGGATAAAATTTGCCGAATTGATGACAAATTATGTCATTCAACCCAACAAAAAGAATGATGGGTGGGTCATTAGTTTTAAAGTCAATGCCAAAGAGTATCATTATCAAATTTATATGAATATTTTTAATAACGGAAATTCTACCGTTACTGTCAATTCGTATGAGCGGGATGCGATTACTTTTTATGGTGATGTTAAATGAGAAAAATGAAAAAAAATTTGAAATTAAGAAATTAATAAATTGGGAAATTATCCTCCCGCTTTTTATCATTTACACTTTAATTCTACTTTAACAGATTAGTAAATTAATATTTAATCATCAGTGACGATGGTAATCACACATCCCCTTTAGGGGCTTGGGGCGGTTATAAATTGACTTTTTTTGCCCCTAAATCCCCAAAAGGGAACTTGAAGTTACCACCGATTTGTAAATTTGATTTTTCATCATTAATCTGTCAAAGTAGAATTAAAAAAGTTTTGCTATATCTTTGTATAAACCTTGCTATTATCATTTATATGATTCATAATTTCAGAAAAAGTTTAAATCACGAACGTGAGCAAACTAATTTTGCTGACAAATTTTATCGCGAAGATTTAGGAGTTACTGAAATTAAACGATTTAACACTGATTCTGAAGATGATATGATTATGCAAAGACAGGATGTGGATGTTTTGTTAACAGTGAAAAGCATAACTTACAGAGTTTCTGAAAAGTTTCGTGATATAGATTTTGGTGATTTATACATTGAAGTTTACAGCAAATACCCCAAAGTTGAGGGTTGGTTACATACCGGTTCGCCGAATGCTATTCTGTATTTTACGCCAAAAAATGTTTATTGGATTACTCACAAATCGCTGAAAGATTTCTGTTTAAATAAATTATTCCCCAAAATAAAATCAGAATGGTTCGATGAAATTCTCGAATCGGGCAAAACAATTACCGGCAAATCGATAGCTATAGATGAAAAGAATTTCAAAATAAACCTGATTCAGGCTCATAACCAAGACGGTAAAGAATGGAAAACGATGGGACTCAGTGTTTCGTTCGAAATTCTTGAAAGTTTTGGGGTAAAATTTAAACGGTTTGAACTAACAACTACTTCATAGCAAATTGCAATTATTGATAGCACAAAGTTTGGTTGCTAAACTTGTGTTGAATTTTATTTTTTA
>JAKLIM010000372.1 GCA_022709605.1 Bacteroidota bacterium
TATCGAAATCCTGCGTTTCGTTACCCATTTCGGCATAAAAAACTATATGCAATAATATGTCTCCCAGTTCTTTACGAATTTCTTTTTTGTCGTCGCGGATAATCGCATCAGCCAATTCGTAGGTTTCTTCAATCGTTAGCGTACGCAGACTTTCGAATGTTTGTTCTTTGTCCCACGGACATTTGGCGCGCAATTCGGTCATTATTTCAAGCAATCGCTTAAATTCACTGAGTTTTTCTTCGGTTGTATGCATTGTTTTTATTTACAATTTATCCCGATAGCTATCGGGGTTACAATTTACGATTTTATATTTGCAAAGGTAATTATTTTTAACCTCTAATTTTATAAGTAAGTGGAACTAATTAATGTCGTAAAATTTTCAACTTTGCTGCCCGCAATAGTCCCTCTCTTTGGGAGAGGGATTTAGGTAGAGGTCGATAAGTATTATAGAACATTTTATTCTTCCTTATATTTAAGAGGTAAATAAAGAAATCTTTTTAATTTTAAATTATTGATAATCAAAGCATAACAAATTATTTTCTTCGCATTAACATTATTTAACTACAAAACACTTGACAAATACAATTCCTTGAACTATTTTTGCAGTGTACTAATAAACTATTACACTAAATCAAAATAACACTTTTAATAATAAACTACAATGGTAAATGTTCAAAACGTAACATTCAGTTACACAAAAAAAGCAGAGTTACTTACCAATTTGAGTCTGAAACTCGAAACCGGGCGCATTCATGGCCTGCTCGGAAAGAACGGTGAAGGTAAAAGTACCTTATTGAAACTTATTTCGGGATTGGTTTTCCCGAAAGTCGGAACGATTGACACAATGGGTTTTAATCCATCGAAACGCTTACCGGAAATGCTGCGTGAAATTTATTTTCTACCCGAAGAACTTCCGCAATTAACGTTAAGTATCGAAAATTATGAGAAAGTTTATGCGCCATTTTATCCCAATTTTAGCGCAGAACAATTTAATAATTATTTGAAGGAATTCGATATTGATAATAAAAAATCGATGTTAAACAAACTTTCGCACGGACAGAAAAAGAAAGTTTTTGTAGCCTTTGGTCTGGCCACCAATACAAAACTGTTGTTGATGGACGAACCTACCAACGGACTCGACATTCCTTCGAAAGGGCAATTTCGCCGCATGGTGGCATCGAATATCGACGAGAACCGTTGTTTGATAATTTCGACGCATCAGGTTCACGATCTTGACAGTTTGATTGACAATATTATTATCATGGAACATCACGAAATTGTGTTTAATCAGCCGATTGAAGAAATTACCAAAAAACTACTTTTCCGGGTGGCCGAACGAAATGAAAAAACTGATCATGTGCTTTACAGCGAAGATACTTTGCGCGGCTTGTATCAGGTGTGTAAGAACACAACAGGTGAGGATAGCAAATTAGATATTGAATTGTTATTCAACGCAATAATTGTAAATACAAAAGAAATTTCAAAACTATTTTAATAGCTAAAAGAATTATGAATACAACATTTAGTTTTTATCGTTTAGGCTTACTTCTGAATAGATTTTTTGTTGAGAATAAGCAAAAAGAGCTTACGTTTTGGGCAATAGCCATCGTAGTTTTCATGTTGATGTACAATGCGGCTTCAGTAGGAATGTTTATAATAATTGCCGGTTTTATTTTTGCCAGCAGAATTTATAAATCGTTCGGATATACTCCCGGTGGAATGCATTATTTATTGATTCCGGCAACACATCTCGAAAAACTGGTAAGTGGCATTATATTATCCACCATTTATTTCCTAATCGGTGTTTTAATAAGTTATATGCTTGGAAATACTATAGGAACACATTTGGGAAATCTGATTTTCGGTACAAATAACGAAGTTAATTTGCAGTTGTTCGATTTTTCAAATAAAATGCAATACATGGACTCGGGCACAATTTATCCATATATCGATATGTTTATCGGCTTTGCCATTGTTCAGTCTATCTTTTTACTCGGTTCAATCTATTTCAAACGCAATCCGATTGGCAAAACGTTTTTAGCAATTATTGCATTCTCTGTCGTTATCGGCTTGTTTGAAGTGTTTTTGCTTAAACTCAATTTCGATATCACAAGTTTGCAACATGAGAATATAAACATTAATATTCTTGATTTGAAATCGATGTTTCCGGGTGCAGAAACTTTTGGGCAGATAATTAAATTTTCGATTGCACCATTTTTCTGGGTTGTCAGTTATTTCCGTTTAACCGAAAAAGAAGTATAATATTATGGAATTCAAAGAAACACAAGCCATATACCTGCAAATTGGCGATTACGTTTGCGAGCAGATTTTGCTCGGGCGTTGGATGGAAGGCGAACGCATTCCGTCGGTAAGGGAATTGGGAGTGGACTTGCAGGTGAATCCCAATACTGTCATGCGAACCTATGATTTTCTACAAGGAAACGAAATGATTTACAACAAGCGAGGCGTAGGTTATTTTGTTGCAGAAGATGCTAAATCAAAGATTATCATATACCGTAAAAAACAATTTCTGGAACAGGAATTGCCCTTATTTTTCAAGAATCTACAGATTCTCGGGATGGATTTTCAGGAAATTGCGATTCAATATGAAACATTTATAAAAAATAATGATTAGGTATGAAAACTGAAAAGAAATCACAAAAAGCTATCGCTGTGATCCTGTTACTCGCAGTTGGATTAATTTACAATTCGGCGGATTATTCTCAAATAATGTACAGATACGAAAACAGTTCCAATTTCAGTAATAGCTTGAACGAGAATTTAGAAAACACGAGAACCGATTTAGCTACATACACAATTGATTTTTTAAAATCAGGATTCAATAATATTTTTTCAAATAAATAAAAATATATAACACAATGAAAACCAGTAATAAACTTCTGCTCGGAGCATTTGTTCTGATATTGATAGGAATGATTGCAACCAATCTACGCTTTAAAACAGAATTAGATAAGATTAAAAAAACTGATGTTAATAAAGGGCTGATTCAGGAAACCGATTCTTTAAGTAATGATTCAACCTTTCACGTTAAAATCGATATCAATTGATTTAAGGATTTGAATATCAAACAGTAAGAAGCCGAACATAAATTTGTTCGGCTTTTTCTTTTGCTGTTTCATTCAAATCTACTACATTTACATTTTAATTTCAAAAGTTATTATTTATGGACAAAAGACCACGTTTATTGTTTTGTTTAATTATGGATCTTGCCGGCTATGTAACTTATGCATGGCCTTTTTTAGGTGAATGGGGCGATATGATTTGGGCACCTTTATCAGCGTATATTTTCTATCGTTCGTTTGGTGGTAAAACCGGAGCTATTGGTAGTTTTATTAACCTGGCCGAAGAATTATTGCCATTTACCGACTTTATTCCCACTTTTACTCTTGGATATATTTATAATCGATTCAAAAATAAGGATATAAAATCCGGTAATTCGACTAATGGAAATAAAATCGAGATTTGAATGGGCTGATAATTTGCGTTTTTTTGCAACTATTTCGGTCATTATTTTGCATGTGGCTTCCACTGCCCTTTATTTTTTCAATAAAATACCATTAAGTCATTGGTTAATTGCTGATTTAACAGATAGTGCCATGCGCTTTTGTGTTCCGCTTTTTTTAATGATTTCAGGTGGCTTATTGCTTCGCGAAAATCATAAGCCTATCGAATTTTTCAAAAAAAGA
>JAKLIM010000373.1 GCA_022709605.1 Bacteroidota bacterium
AATATGTCTGCGATCGGCTTCGAAACTTCCGTTCTTTACAAAATTATTGTCTTGAGCTACTTCCCAAGAGCCAGTTTTGACATTCAAATTCCACGAACTAAGCGAATTAAAAACCGGCGTTTTTCCTTCGAACGAAACCGGAGTCCATTGATTATAGCCCAAACCATTTCCTGCAAAATTTGCCCAGCGGTCGCCACAATATACGATGGTTACTTTCTCAGTACCTTTTACCGAACAGAAAAATCCGGTTTGTGTAACATGCGCAAAATCATCGGCGCAACCTTTCATTATCTCCATTTTATTGGTGGGTAAATAGGGTCCTCTGATATCGTCGGCTACTAAATAATAAGCAAATGAGGCATCCCAGCCATAAATATTGGAGGCGAACATGTAAAACCGGTTATTGTATTTAAACATGCAATTTCCTTCACGACTTTCGCCTTCAAAAATTTTTGTGCAGTCCAGCAAATAGACTTTGCCGTTTTTTACGCCAATTTCTGAAACATATATCTTGTTTCGTCCTTTTCCGTACGAATAAACGAGGTATGATTTTCCGGTATCTTCATCAGCAAATACGGTTTGATCGCCCGTGTTGGATGTGCCAATCATAGCTTCCATGCTTATTTCCTGATGGGTCGTAAATTGTCCGGTTGGTGAATCGGAAACTGCAAACATCACTTTATTTCCATGTTGAACAATAAGCACGTATTTGTTCAATTCCTGCACATAAGCAACTCCTAAACGACCTACCCATGTTTTGCGTTGTTTATTCACTTCTTCTTTGGTCAATACATCGCCTTCAAAAGTCCAGTTTACCAAATCAACAGAGCTATAACAAGTTACTGATTCGAAGGTGCATTTTTTGGTATAAGTAAAGGATGGATCGTTTCGATAACTTTCGGCTTCCAGGTAATGCACACCATACCAATAGTATTTTTTTACTTCGGTCAATGGATCAGCAAAGCGGAAAATTCCACCACCCTGACTGTAAATCGGCTTTCCGTCGGCAGTATTCCAAAATACATTGTTTTTGATATTGCCCGACTGACCGTACCCATTTATCGAAATAAAAAACAAAATGAAAATGATTGTGCTGTAAATTGAATTTTTCATGATTTATTAAAATTTTATCTTTCTAGAGTTAATGATTTTATTTCATTCAAATTCATATTCTCTGAAGGATTAAATTCAGGAGATTTCATATATTCTGTCAAACTATACAGCAGTTGTTTTGCCACCGGTCTGTTATCAATATCAGTCATCAAATCCATCGATGAAAAAATGAGCATTCCTTTATCGGTTTTTGCTTCGAAAACTGAACATAACTTACGGTTTTTCATAAAATTATCTACATTTTCCACAATTGGAGTTGCCCCTTTTACAGAATCAATACACATGGTTTTCGAATTTTTGCACAAGTCCCACCATTGCCAGTTGGTATGCATTTCGGTTGGAAAATTTGCAAAAGCCGGATGACTTGGATTTATCAACAATCCCATAGTGCCCGGTTGGTCAGGAAAGTGAACCGGACTCCAGAAAACTTGCACGAACTTACCCTCTAAGCCTACAATATCTTCATTTTTAGGACTATACAGCACCTTCTTGCCTTTCGACAAACCATCAACTGCTTCTTTGTAATTGGCAGTAACCAAAATACCGACCATTTGCAAGTCTAATTTTTCAGGATAAACCCATATTTGCCAATTGTTTTCAAAAGACGTATTTTCAATTTCGACAGTGATAGTAAGCGATTTCGCGTTTTTCACTTCGGATAAATTCATTTTTACCTTGCCACTGTCATTATTTACGCCAATAATCAAGTCGGAAAGTAGTGTTGAGCCTTGTTTGAGAACGGTTTCTCCATCGGCAATTTTCCAGATAAGCGTTTTACCTTTCAATGCTTCGTTTCCATAATTGGCTATTTGAATATCGGCCGTAAATGTTTCATTGTTGGTATAAGTAGCTTTTGAAAATCGTAAAAGTGGTACAACAGGCGAACAAAACATTCTGAATTCATTGTCTTTAATCAATCCTTTGCTATCCCAAAATGCATCGAGCAAACCAACCAAAGCAGTTCCTTGTCCGGGAAAATCGTGCAAATCGAGCAATTGAAAACCACTGATGCCTTTTGTTTTCAAAGCACGTTCAATTTCTTCTTTGTACAGAATTGCAGCGAGTTTGCCCGAAGCCATAAGGTAATCGTTCGCTTTCGAAAGCAATCCTTTGCTATTCAAATCGGCTTGTACCGCTTTAAAATTCAGAGGATCGAGCACGCCGGTGTATTTTTCAATTTCCGCAAGATTTGGATATACAGCGTATTGACCAATTTCATGTGTAATAAGTGGCACTGTCATTCCTTCTACAGAAGCTAAATAATCTTTTGCAAAAGTGGGCGGTTCGGCATCGAAAACACCTTGTCCGCGCACCCAACCTTTTTTGGTGGTTTGGGTAATGAAGAAATCATCTTCGGGCTCAGGCCATTTGCCATGTCCTTTCTCAAATGTAAATGAAGTGGTTGTATAAAGATGGCGTTTGTCTTTGGTTTTTAACTGCTTAACAAAGTTGTTGAGATACGCAAAATCCGGTTGGAGTTCATTGCCTATACTCCAAAAACAAAATGACGGGTGATTTCCGTACTCGCTGATAATCCGGTCGGCTTCCTGGTACAGAAACCGATTCATTGCCGTGTCTTTATTCACCGTAAGCGACCATAGAGGCAATTCCACTTGCAGATAAAAACCCATTTCGTCGGCCACTTGGAAAGCTGCTTTTGGAGGACACCACGAATGAAACCGAAGGTGATTCAATCCCCATTTACGGGCATTGGCAAACACTTTTTCCCAGCCTTCTTTTTCCATAGGCGGATAACCTTTTAACGGAAAAATGGCACATTCGAGCGTTCCGCGCAGAAACAGTGGCTGCCCATTTATTTGTAATGCCGAATTATGATTTGTAACTTGTCGCATTCCAAAGTTTAGACTTTGCTTAGCACTGGTTTTTTTCCAACTTAAGGTAGTGGTTAAAGTATAAAGATGCGGTTTGAACTCGTCCCACAATTGCATATCATCGCCCAAAACATACTCGTTTTCTACGATAGAACCCGACGGTTGTATTGTAACTGGCATCGATATTGTCTTGAAAGAATGATTATTATCTTTTACGGAAAACTGCAAAGTGGCTTTCTGTTTTTTACCCGTGAGGTTTACCGTTTTCGCTACAATACGAATCGATTTTTTTGTAACATCAGGATAAACCTGTACGTTTTCAATTCGCACTTTATCGGTTATCACACATTGCATTTCGCCCAACACACCATTCCACATTATTTGCGTTTCGTTGGTGTAAGCATGTGCCATATTATTGACGCTGATATCGTACTTTTTACGATTATCAATGGTTAGCTCTATTTGATTTTCGCCTTCGCGCACATAATTCGACACATCAAAACAATGTGGAGCCGACAAACTTCCCTGAAACCCAATTATATTTTTACCATTAATTTTCAACTCCGATTGCCAAAATACGCGCTCCAATTTAATGAACACCGAACGTTTTTTTACACCCTTAGGCAATGTAAACGCCCTGCTATATTGCGCTTTACCCACAAAACTGTTTTTGCGGGTCAACCGCAACACCTGTGGTTTTTCGAGTGCCGGCAACAAGGTGTTTGGCAAACCAATACTAGCATCGTCGGTTGTAC
>JAKLIM010000374.1 GCA_022709605.1 Bacteroidota bacterium
AATAAAGACAAAGAGATGATAATAAACTACATAAAAAATCAGAAGGAACATTATCGCAGCAGAAGTTTTGAGGAAGAATTGAAAATATTACTAATTGAACATGGGATTGAGTTTGATGAAAAGTTTCTTTTTGATGATTAGATCCTTTGTTTATAGTTGGGAAACTCCTACAGAGTTTCGTTCATTACTGATTCATTTTTCCCCCGGATGAATCCGGGGGTTACGCATAGTGAACTCTTACAGAGTTCGAATTATCGAAATAAATGTAACAATTACCTTTTCACAAGTTTAACGATTAAACCATTTCTTAAATATAAATCAGATGTTTTTAAATAGTTTAATCCCGATTTTCATGATTTTCATTTTTGTTATTTTAAACATATTATAATTCGCCATTTTGAAAAAAATATTTTTAATTGCATTTTTTGCAGGTTTTCAGATATTCAGTTTTGCTCAATGGAATACCGACCGTATTTTAACCATCGGGCGAAATGCATTGTATTTCGAAGATTATGTTTTATCCATTCAGTATTTCAATCAGGTAATTAAGATAAAGCCTTATCTGGCTGAGCCTTATATGTACAGAGCAATTGCCAAAATTCAACTTGGTGATTTTCAGGGAGCGGAACTTGATGCCAACGAGGCCATTGAACGCAATCCGTTCGTACCTCAGGCATATTACGTTAGGGGATTTGCGCTTAGAAAACTCGATAAATATACCGGTGCCGCATCCGACTTCTCTAAAGCGCTTGAATTCAGCCCCAACAACTTTAATTTGTTGATGAACCGAATGGATGTTCTCGAAAAAATGGAAGATTACAAAGGGGCAATGAAAGATTTAGAAGAGTATATGAAAATGAGTCCTAAAACCTATGGTTTGTATTACGAAAAAGGTCGATTACTGCTTACAATGAAAGATACACTGGGCGCTGAATCCACTTTCAATCAATTCATTCAAATGGACAGTACCAATAGTTTAGGTTGGAGTGCGAGGGCTTTGTTGCGTATGCAAAAAAACGACAATGATGGTGCCTACAAGGATTATTCGAAAGCAATTAAGTTAAATTCTTCGTACAGTGGCGATTACATTAATCGTGGTATTATAAATGTTCAAAAAAAGAATTTCCGACAGGCTTTGAGTGATTATGACTATGCCATTAAACTTGATAATAAAAATGACCTGGCATACTATAACCGCGGTTTATTGCGTGCAAATTTAGGCGACAATAACAATGCTTTATCTGATTTGTCGATGGTGCTCGAAATTGATTCAAACAATATCGAAGCACGATACCGCCGGGCAATGCTCGAAAACACCCTCGGACAATATCGATTTGCCATGAAAGATTATAATATCATTTTAAAAAAGCACAACTATTTTATACCCGCATATTTAGGGCTTGCCGAAGCGGAGGAAGGATTAGGCAATAAAAGGGAAGCATTCAGATACAGACAGTTGGCTAATAATATTGAAAAGAATAAAGATAATCTGAAACAAAAGAAGGATAAGTTAGTTGCCGAAAATAAAATTGTTTCGGATGCACCGAAAAGCAATTCAAGTAGAAAAACTGAAATGTTTAACCGGTTTATTACCCAAAATATTGAAGATAATCAAACAGAATCGAAATACAATGATACAAAACGTGGAAATGTTCAGGATAAATTTACCGATGTAATTAACGAACGCAATTTTGCACTTACATATTATGCCAAAAACGATGAATTCCGCAGGACAAATCTTTATCATCCGATTTTAGATCAATATAATAAGAGTAAGTTAATCAGTTCTGTATTGAAAATTACCAACAATGAAATCCCATTGACTTCGGAACTTGTTAACCGGCATTTTGAAACCATAAATACCATTTCGGTTAAAATTCAAAATGATAATACCAACGCCGATTTATATTTTTACCGTGCATTGGAATTTGCTCTGGTTCAGGATTTTAATAGTTCAGTTGATGATTTGAACAAAGCACTTTCATTGCGTTCTGATTTTACGTTGGCCTATTTTTTCAGAGCCAATATCCGATACAAATTAGTAGATTATATAAAAAGTTCTGCCGACGAAAATGCCATGAATACCAATGAAGGCATAACGGACAAGAGTAAATTTATTTCGGCAGATAAACAATATAAGTTTGATGTAGAGCTGATTATGCGTGATTACGATAAAGTTATTGAATTACAACCGGATTTTGGTTTTGCGTATTTTAATAAAGCCAATATTCTTTGTACTCAAAATGATTTCCGGACTGCGATTTCATATTATACCAAAGCCATCGAAATTGACGTTGACTTTGCCGAAGCTTATTTTAACAGGGGATTGACTAATGTGTTTATTGGTGAAGATGCTAAAGGAACAGCCGACCTTGGAAAAGCAGGCGAATTAGGAATTTATCAATCGTATAACCTGATACAGCGATTCGGGAAGTAAGTTATTGGTGGTTAACAGTATTTTTTTAATCAGCTTTACTTACCAAATACATACTACAAACGCCAAAGGTAAATTTTTTATATTTATCTAATTTAAAGTTATTTGCAGCCAATATCTCAATTAGTTGTTTACCATTGGCAAAAACTTTCATAGAGGACGTTAGGTAATCATAAGCTCTTTTATCAGACGAAAGAAACTTCGATGTCATGCGCACAAAAATACGGGTGTAAATCTGATAACCTTTCAGTAAAAGTCCTTTTTGTGGTTCATTCATTTCAAGTATCAACAAATGACCATTGGGTTTCAAAACTCTATGAATTTGTTGCAAACTCTCATTTAATTTCTCGAAATTGCGTATCCCGAAAGCAATGGTAGCAGCATCATAAGAATTATCTCCGAATGAAAGTGTCGAACAATCCTGAATACCAAATTCAATTTTTTCGGCTAATCCGGCTTTTTTTACTTTTTCAACGCCAACTTCTATCATTTTATCCGAAATATCAACCGCTGTAATATGTTCCGGATGAAGATATTTGAATGCATTCAACGAAAAATCACCGGTTCCGGTAGCAATATCAATGATCAGCTTTGGATTGTATGGCTTTAATGATAGCAATGCTTTTTTACGCCATACACGAGCCATTCCCCACGACATAATATCATTAAACCTGTCGTATTGTCCCGAAATGGTATTAAACATTCGGGACAATTGCAGGGTTTTGGCTTCCTGTTCGTTGTAGGGTTTAACTTTGGTAAACTCCGAAGTGGAATTTTTATTTTGTAACTGCATTCTTTTTATTCAATACTTTATAAAGCAACCAAATACCCCAAATAATAAATGGCAAACTAAGTATTTGTCCCATATTGAGCAACATACCAGCTTCGAATTTTTCCTGATCTATTTTGATAAATTCCAGTAAAAACCGGGTTCCGAATGTTATAAGTAAGAATACTCCTAAAATCAATCCGGTTTGTTTATAGGCTTGTTTTTTCCAGTACATCCACCATGCAACAGCAAAGGCTACAAGGCAATATAACATTTCGTAGATTTGTGTGGGATGCATGGCTTCAGTTTGTCCATCGCGCACAAAAATAAAGCCCCAGGGTAGGGTAGTGGCACTTCCGTAAATCTCAGAATTCATCAAATTACCGAACCTGATACTGGCAGCTGTTAGTGCTGCGCCAATCACCAAACGGTCTAATACCCAAACAAATCCTTTTTTGGAAACTTTTTTATCATACAAAATAATTGCCAACAGAA
>JAKLIM010000375.1 GCA_022709605.1 Bacteroidota bacterium
TAATGGATAAATCGCATTGCAATTTGGTAACTTTACCCGGTGCCCAAAGTGAGAAATAACAAAATGCCATTTCGCCATTCACATTTATAATGTCATAAATCCGATTAAAAACATCGAAATATACTTCATTTACTTTTTTCATCAGTTCCAATGTGCTGTCCGGATCCATAATCAAATCCATCAGAATATTGTCCGAGCCTTTTAAACTTGCCAATACATCCAGTCCTTCCACCAAATCGGGACAGCCCACCATGTATTTTCCATTGGCATTTGCTACGCAATTTTTCAGTAAATCTTCGTGCAACTTCCAACCTTTTTCATCAAAAATAATTTGTCCGTCGAAATCAGGTTTTTGGTGAATCCAAATCGTATCTTCACGCCCTTCGAGCACTGAACCTAAAATGGCAGCCAGTGAACCCGGTCCGAGTTGTGTGTTGGCAACCGGCAAAATATCAGCCATGTACGAATTGCGTGACATGGTGTAATGCAGTTGTCGTGCCCGCCAATCAGCATCAAACCACAATTGGTTTAAATCCTTGTGTGGTGGCGGTGGTACTATGTTTTCGTAAGGCGCACCTTCTTTGAGAAGATGTTCCCACATGGTCAGTACGATTCCTTTTCCATTCCACCAGTTGATGTAATGTGCTTTAGTTTCTTCAAAATTTGATTTCCAGTAGCCCCCCGACCCCCTGAAGGGGGAGTTGAAGTTACCATCGATTGTTATATTTTTTTCTATTTTCATATTTTTCAAAAGGATCTTATTATTGTAATCAATAGTAATTTTTATTCCCCCTTCAGGGGGTTAGGGGGCAGAAATTTTATCTTTGCTATTTTTTTCATATCCATATCGTCCGTGCATTGTACATCCTCCAAATACATCGGTATTTCAGCTCCCTGTTTTACAAATACCGGCATTTCATCCAATGGAACTTCCACGTTTTTCAGCCAGCGTTCACCCTCAAAAACCTCACGGCTAAAGAAATGAATCCATGTACCTTCGGGCAAATAAATATCGCGTATGTTTTCGGAATTCATGACAGGTGCTACCAACATATTTTCTCCAAAATAGTATTGGTCGTCAATCTGGCGACAGGTTCTGTCGTTGGGGTGATGCAAAATCAGGGCACGCAATACCGGCATTCCGGTTTGAGTTGTGATTTCGCTTTGTTCTAAAATGTATGGAATCAACTGATAGCGCAACTTCAACCATTTGCGAATAATCGGAGCGATGTTGGGATAATGCCACGGCTCCCGTTTGTGCGAACCGTGATAGCGCAAGTGCGACGAAAAAACACCGAACTGCGTCCAACGAACGTAAATATCTTCGGGCAAAACGGAATTCATAAAATTGGGAACACCGTGAAATCCGGGCACATCGTGACTCCAAAATCCAAAGCCCGACAAGCCGAGTTGTAGTCCTCCTTTGAGCGAACCCGCCATGCCGTCCCACGAACAAGCCGAATCGCCACCCCAATGCAGCGGATAACGCTGACAACCGGCCCAACCGGCGCGCGCCCAGATAATTCCGTCGCCTGTCACTTCTTTGGTGACTTCATAAGCTGCTTTTTGATACAATAAAGGGTATAAATTGTGAAGTTTTTCCGGACTCATGTTCCGATATTCAGCATCAAGATGAATATCTTCGCCAAAATCCGTTTTGATACACACCACACCCATTTTGAGTAAGTTACGCAGCAAATCTTTGTACCATTCAGTAGCTTTGTCGTAAGTCAAATCAATTGTTCCGGCAAAATCCTGCACACTAAAATTAGATGACCCTGATATCAGTCGCTCACTTTTGCTAATATATTCTTTTTCATCCGCTTCTTTGTACTGAATGGCATTGTACGAAATGTAGGGCAATTGCCACAAACTAACGCGGTAGCCTTTATTTTTCAGGTTTTGAATAAACTCCGGTGGATTTGGGAATCGGTCGTCGTTGAATTTCCATTCGCAGAGCCAGTCCGTTTCGAACCAACCTGTATCCAAGTGAATTACATCGCACGGAAAATCTTCAGCGCGCATTCGGTCGCAAATTTCATTCACTTCATCAGCCGAGAAATAGGTCATGCGACTCATCCACGTTCCAAAGCTCCAAAGTGGCGGCATAGTGGGGAAACCTGTCAACTGTCGGTAGCCGAACAGAATTTCTTCGGGGGAATCTCCGCCTATTAAAAAGAAATCGACCATGGGTTCTTCCACCAATACTTGTGCTGAACGGGTGGAATGGTCGGCCAACGAGAATTTGGCAAAAGAAGTGGTGTGTAAAAACAATCCGTAATTTTCGGACGAAAGATAAAACGGTATATTTTTATACGCACGGCGGTTGTTTACGCCTTGACCATCCTGATTGCGAAGCTGAAAAGTTTTTCCCGACAAATCCATTTTGGTAAAACGCTCACCGGTGCCATAAAAGCATTCATCGGGTTTGGCTTGCAGCGAAAAAGTGGCGCGGTGAGGCTCGTCGTTTCGTTCAATGTAGGCCAACGCAAAAGCATCGTGACGTGCTGGCGAGAACATATCGTAAGCCGAAAGTTCTACTTCTTTTTTGCCATCGGGGAAGAAACTCAGGTGAATGGTTTCAGCCGGACCGGAAACCAAATCGCTCCACCAATCAGTTTTAGCTTCATGAAAACCAATTACCGCTTTTTTATTTCCGGCAGTATCTTTTATTATCCATTCAAAATCGGTTTTTTCAAAAGTCAATGCAGTTGGTTGGAGTCGCGCATCCATTTCCAGCATTGCTGAATCTTCCATTATTTCGCCGGACAAAGTCATGGAAACACGGAGGATTTTATTGCCCAATGCTTTTATTCGAAGTGAATATTCATTTCTATCGGATGTTAAATCAGGAGTAATTTCATTGGAGTTGTTTTGTTTCTGAAAAGGAATGGTGATGAAAACATCACCGTTTTTTTCAACGATATCGGATGGCGAACATGCCCGCCAAAGTCGGTCGCCCTGATTCAACTCAGGACTGAAATCTAAAAAGTCAAAAAGCTGGTAATTTGTTTGTTGCATAGTAAAGACAAAAGAACAAAGAGTAAAGATAAAAGACCGGATTAGTTTCTAATAATTAATTTTGTAAAGAGTTCGGAAGGTCAAAACTATTAACTTTTTGAAATTCCACCCACGTACTTCCTTTTGGCGCATCCTCAATTCCTTCCTGATATTTCGCCATATTTTGATTCCATTCATTTACACGCGGATTATTTTCGGAGGTTTTCGGGTTCAGTTCGTCCAGTGTTTTTCCTTTTGGTATGCTGATAACCAGCATTAACTGACGACCGTTCCGAAAAACCAACAGCTGCTGAAAATCTGCATTTGCAAAACCTTTCGAAATCTCCGGCCATTTTTCAAACTGGGTGCGATGATATTCCATGTATTCGTTTTGGAGAATGGTGTCCTGAACCAAATTGGCTGTCATGATAATATTTTCCCATTCTTTTCCTGACTTTATATTGCTTTGTTGTTCGAGATCGAACGTATAAAAAGGTTTTTCGTAAAGTTTTACATTTAACCGGGGGAAATTTGTTTCGAGTTTGGATTTTATTCCTTCTAAACCATCAAATTGTGAATATATGATCCAATGATTTTGAAATTCATAAACTGAAGTTGGATCTATTTGATTTTCATGACAAAATTCAAGGATATTTTTTGTTGAAAATCGATAATCAGTATCAATCAAT
>JAKLIM010000376.1 GCA_022709605.1 Bacteroidota bacterium
TGCCACCGGCGTGCAATACAGCGTCCGTCAGTTTATCCAGTGGTCGGCCGAAGAACTCGGCATCACCTTGCGCTTTGAGGGTGAGGGTGTCGACGAGCGCGCAATCGTTGCGTCAATAGCCGGTGACAACGCGCCGGCGCTAAATGTGGGTGATGTCATTGTGAGCATCGATCCGCGCTACTTCCGTCCCACAGAAGTGGAAACACTGCTCGGTGACCCCACCAAGGCTAAGGAAAAGCTCGGCTGGGTGCCGGAAATTACCGTTCAGGAAATGTGCCGCGAAATGGTCGCGGCCGACCTTGCTCAAGCAAGACAACATGCACTGCTTAAACAACATGGTTATGCAATAAGCATTAGTGCTGAATGATGTGAGAGCAATAGTGGTAGTTCCCAATGATAGTCTCGCAAACCGTTTTTTCGAAGAAAGTTCACCCCAGCCAATGATCTGTTAAGCGGGAAGCAAATTTTGTCGTGCATCATATAAAAGCACGGAAAATGGAGTAAGCGATTTTGTGATCAGATAGCACTTCAAATATTAATAAGTCTGAATGGTGTCTAAGTGAAATTGATCAAAAAGTTACTCGTGCCGATACTGATAGCGGCGGGAATACTTGCGAATTTTGCCCGCGAGGTTTTGCTTGCCTATGCATGTGGAACCTCGGGCGCTGTAGATGTTTTCAGGATAGCGACATATCTCCCAACCGTGTTTTTTCAAACAATGGGGGCTGTTCTCGTTGGACTTTATTTGCCAAAATATAATCCAAACTCCGATAGATTATACACGCCAACAGATTCCCGTAACGTAACAGTTATTTCGCTTGCGGTAGCTGGGATCGGAATATTGACCTCGCCGCTGTTAGCGCATTTTGCAGCACCTACTTTCTCAGCAGAACTTAAATTTTCCATACTATGGTCATCGATTTGGAGTTGGCTTGGGTTTTTATTGGTTAGCTTAACGTTTCACAATAGAATTCAATTGCAGTCTATAGGAAAAACTAAATTAGTCGCGTCAACTAGTCTGATTTTTTCGACGGCCTTTGTGGTTGCAGTGATTTTTCTATTGTGGTCAAACCTGGTATTTTCTTCTTCGCCGATTCTGCTAATTGGGGCATTTTTTTTTGCATGCGTAGTTTTACTTGTTACTTATTCAAATTTTCGCCGAGCAGGAGTTTCCATATTTTTTCTTATCAAGGCTCAGTTCAGTAGCCTGCCATGTGACATTGTTTCCAATCGGCTAATTGTTGGGGCTTTTTCTGTACAGTTCTTACTTTCAGTGCCTCGACTTCTTGATCGTGGCATTGCATCAAAGAGCGGGGTTGGTGGTATTGCCGCATTAGATTACGCGTATAACGTTTATACTGCAGCTGGAATGATTATAGGCACTTCAGCAATGATTGTTCTTGCGCAGAACCTATCAGGCGTATTTTCGGAGCGTAAGCCTGTTGCTAAGTTTATTAGACTCGCGCGGGTTTCCGTAGCACTATCTATTGTTCTTGCTGTATTTACAGTGTTTTTTTCTGAGGAATTGGTTTCGACAATTTATCTGCGAGGTGAGTTCACATCGGACAATGCCTCACAGACCAACGGCTACTTGCTGATGCTTATGGCATCATTCGTGCCAATGGTTGCGAATATGCTTTTGTTTCAAGTGTTGCTCGGCTATGGAAAACTTAGAATTATTGTCTGGCCAACATTGCTTAAAATATTTTTTAAAACGCTCACCTTGATTGCTATGATAAATGAAACGCCCGAGGTGGCTATTGGAGTTTCGGCTGCGGTTGGTGAGTTCGTTTTCCTTTTTGTGGGGATTTATTATTTAAATCTTTATACAATGCGGTCAAGTTAATCTGCTGAATAGATGGCAATGGGTAAGTTAACAGGTAATTAATATGGCGCCATACATTGTTTTGTTTTTTTCTTTGTGGGTCGGTGCGGCTTTGGAATTGTTCTATAGGGAAAAATATTCGATTTTTGTTTTGAGTATTGTCACCGTAGTATTCTTGGGCCTTCGCTTTGAGACTGGTTACGATTGGCCTGACTATAAAAATCTATTTGAGCTAACACCTTCGATAACTACCGCAACTATGAAGGAGATTTTTGAAATATCTGCATCTGAGTTAAAGGAACCGCTGTTTGTTTTTTTTGTGAGCCTTTTAAAAGAATTTGGTTCAGAATTTCAAATTTTGGTTGTAATTTGTGCTGTTATTCAGGTTTGTGTATTTTCTGGGTTTCTGGTTTTCTTAAAAGAAAGGCCGGCTACAGTCTTCGCATTTTCTATTTCGTGGTTAATATTTACTCTGTATATGTCGACATTGAGACAAGGGCTCGCGGTTTCTTTTTTTCTAATGTTCATGGTCTATATGGAAGTTGGAAATAAAAAAACCGCAGTATTTATGTTAATTACTAGCGCTTTGTTTCAATACTCCGCAATTGCATACCTTGCTGTATATATCGCCTCAAAATATGTTCGATACAATAAGGCGCTTATTGGCTTATTCGTTGTTCTTGTTTTTGCCAGTCTAGCAGGGGTTGATTTTTCCGTAGGTTTTCTGGAGGTCGTTTCAAAGGGTGGTATTGAAATGGTAAATACAAAAATCACCTATTATTTGAATGAGGCTTCCATACGTGCCAATTTAGTGGAAAAGATATATACCTTTTTGTTTAGTATTGGGATGTTTTGGGTTCTATATTTTGTTCGACCTTCGGAGTTGGATACAACTTTGATAAAGCGAATGTATGGAATGAGTCTTATATTTTGTGTAGTAGGTATTTTTTTCTACGATTTCCCGTTATTAAGAAATAGAGTGCAGTATTTGGTTCTGCCGTTTTGTTATTTTTTTGTTGTTCGCTATCTCGCTAGGGTGAGGTTGAATCAGCGTGTGTTTTTATTTGGTGTTTTTTTTATTATAAATTTACTTTATTTTTATTTGTTTATTGACAAACCATCTTCCGTGCCGTTTGTCCCTTATCAGAATTATCTTGTTCATGTTGTGACCGGTGAAGTTGGGACTGGGTTTGATAGGTATAATGCACTGCCGTAGGTAATGCATTTTAGCTGATTTGGTGGCACCAATTATAATTCAAATAAATTCAGCAGAATCAGAAAAATGAGAGTAGTTCTACTGTCGCAATGGTATCCGCCAGAGCAGGCTCCTATTGGTTACATGATTCAGGAGTTGGCTCAGGCGTTAATTGCTCGCGGGTACGAAGTTACGGTAATTACCGGGTTTCCAAATCACCCAGCAGGAATAGTGTTCGGTGACTACCGAAAACAATGGTGTCTCAAAGAGGAGGTCGGTGGAGTGAAGGTCTGGCGGATGTATCTCTATACCGCCCCATATCCGAGCAAAATGAGGCGGATTCTGACTTTTCTGTCCTTTACTTTCACTTCGGCATGGGCATTGCTTGTACATCCCCGCTATGACTTGCTTTTTGCCGTATTTCAGCCCTTGTCGGTTGGCGCTACCTTGCCAGTGATTGCCAAGATCCGGCGAGCCAAATTGATCTTGAATGTTCAGGATCTGCACCCGGATGTTCCCATTGAATTGGGACTCATACGTAACCCCGTTTTGGTGAGGGCTCTTCGTTGGATCGAGGGTGTCGGCTATCGATCAGCTAGCGGTTTGGCGGTGATCTGCGATCAGTTTCGAAAGCACTGTATCGCCAGGGGGGCGCATGATTT
>JAKLIM010000377.1 GCA_022709605.1 Bacteroidota bacterium
CGGGTGAATTCGATGGACAAACTACCAACCAATTGTGCTCCGGTTCGTTGACCATTATCTGATCAAAGAAAACAGCTGCTTCTTTCAACGTCGGGTAAACCGATTTTAGAAATTCTTTATCGCCTGTATATAAATAATGTTCCCACAAATGACTGCTTAACCAGGCACCACCAGCCAACCACATGCCCGAAGGCGCACGATCAACGGGTCCGGTAATTCGCCAAACATCAGTATTATGATGTAATACCCAACCTTCGGCACCGTACATAATTTTTGCAGTTTCCTTACCCGTTTCGCTTACTTCTTTGGTTAAGCGAAAAAGTGGTTCGTTCAGTTCCGACAGGTTGGTGACTTCAGCCGGCCAATAATTCATCTGAAGATTAATATTCGTGGTGTATTTGCTATCCCACGAAGGAAAAACTTTATCGTTCCAAATCCCTTGCAAATTGGCTGCTTGTCCGCCCGGCTGCGAAGAACATATCAACAAATACCGACCAAATTTATAATAAGTAGCTACTAAATGCGCATCGTTGGTTTTAGCAAAATTCTCAACACGCATATCGGTTGTTTCGGTTGATAAGTTCGGCCCTAAATCGAGCGACGAACGTTTCATGAATTGCTGAAAGAAATCGGTGTGCGAACGTTTGGCTTGAGCATAATCCACTTTCAATGCATTTGAAAGATAAGCTTTTGCACGTTCTGCTTCGTTGGCCGAAATATCTTTATAATTTACAAAATTAGTGGCAATTGATACATAAAGTATTGCTTCGTTGGCGTTTTCGACGGAAAGAATTCCATCTTTATAAATGATTTTTCCACCACTGATTTTGGCAGTAAGCCGACCATTGAATTTGATTTTGCCTTTTTGTCGCTCATGTGTAGGTGTAACACCACTCAGCGTTATTTCATTCCCTTCAGTTGCAATAAAAACATCCTGTTGGGGCGAGGTAAGTTGAGCATTGAAAGTAATTTTTTTCTTTTTCGAAGCCGATAGTTTTACAATCACTACCTGATCGGTAAACGAAGTAAACATTTCGCGGAGAAAAGTAACACCATCCACTTTGTAACGAACTGTTGCACGAGCCGAATCAAGATTTAAATCGCGGTAATAATCAGAATAGCGCGCATGACCCGGAAAAGCAATTCGCAAATCGCCAAAAGTCTGGTATGGCATACCGGAATTGGTTTGCGACATTACTTTTTCGGTTGCCAGGTTCTGAGCTTCTTCGTATTTCCCTGCAAAAACAAGTTCACGGACTTTTGGAATAAACTCTAAAGCCATTGGGTTGGCATTACTGTTCGGACTTCCGGCCCAGATGTTTTCCTCATTGAGTTGTATCTGTTCAATGCCCGGATTCCCGAAAACCATAGCACCTAATCGTCCATTACCCAGCGGTAAAGCTTCCGTCCAAACCTGTGCAGGCTTATTGTACCAAAGTTTGTAGGCATTGGATTGGGCTGATAATGAGATACTACCAATAAATAACAAAACAATACATATCCTTCTTTTTATTATACAACTCATTTCTTTATAATATTATATATCCTAAAAGCATTTACATGACGTAAGAAAAAGTGAATTGTACTGAAATTATTGTATTTCGATTTGACAGCACAATTATATCTCATGAAATTTTGGGTTTACGAAATAATATTCAATTAGATATTTCACCTTCTACTAATCATAACCGGATTACTTGCCTCAAAAATACAAATTATTATTTATTTGAGCTTAAAATCAAAATTAAGAACAAGTTTAAGAAAAAAAATGAAAAATAAATTGCATATAATATTTTTCAAAATATTATGTATAAGTCTATATATCAATAAAATAAATAATATTTATGAAAATTATTTAAAGATTTAAACTATTATTTCAATTAAAATTTAGTACTAAGTGTTGTATAGACAATAAACTTTGTGTACTTTTGACACGTTGTATTAAAACAACAATTTAAATAACCATATTTCAAATTTTTAATTATTAGTATCATGAAAAAAATCTTTACACTCATGTTTGCTCTTTTGAGCATATTTGCTGTTACTCAATCAGTTTCGGCATTGGTTTATAATGTTACAGTACCTGCCGGCACCAAAGCATGCTACATTACAGGTGAAATGAACGGTTGGAGCCCATCCGCCACAGCATTGACTAAAGTTGATGATACACACTTTACAGTTAATTTACCAGATGCTACTCCGGTAATGAAATATCAGTATTTGAGCGGTCCGGATTGGAAGTATATCGAAAAAACTGCTGATGGAGCTGCTATTACCGACAGAACATGGTCGGCAATGGATGTTGTTGCAAAATGGTTGGAAGTTTTTACATTAGACGAACGCGATGTAACTGTTGAAGTATTAGTTCCTCTCGATGTAAAAGTTCTTTATATTGTTGGTAATTTTAATGGTTGGAGCGGTCCGTCAGAAATTACAAAAATGACTTACGTATCAGAAGACATTAATGGTAAGGTATTTTCAATTAAAATACATAGTCTTGATGCTAAAAACATGGAATTCAAATTTTGTGCCGGTCCTGCTTGGTCGTACCAACAAACCGACCCCAAAGCAAATTTTTTGTACGGAACAACCGAAAATAGTATTGCCGTTGTTGTAAATGCATTTGAAGGAATTTTTGATCCGGCAAAAACCGGAACAATTAACATAAAAGCAACAGTTCCAGCCGGAACTGAAAAAATATTTATTCAGGGCGACTTCCTCGGTTGGAATATGGAAAATGCTATTGAAGGTGTGAAAAATCAGGATGGAACTTTTACATTCAGTATTCCAATGGTAATGAAAATCTATTATAATATTTATAATAAAGCTGATTGGGCTTATGTGGAAGCAGATGCAAACGGAGATAAATATCCTGACCGTTCTGCAACATATCCTGAAGATGCAAATACCTCAATCACTGTTGTAGCATGGAAAAAAAGTATCAGTGGAATTTCTAATATCAAAATAGCTACAAACAAAATTTATAGCCGGAACAATCAGATTGTTGTCGAAAATGTAATTTCAAATGTAGCTGTTTATGATATCACCGGACGCAAAATTGAGACCGGAATTATTAGTGGAACATTCATATCAAAAAGGTTGAATTCAGGTTTATATATTGTGAAAGTTGACGGAGCTACTAAAAAGATTGATATTAGATAGATATCTATTCAATTGTAAATGGCTGTTCAAAAACCGAACAGCCATTTCTTTTTTTTCAAAACTCATAACTTGTATTACCTTTGCAAAAAATATTCAATATATAATTATGACAGCAATTGAATTTGTAGGTTTTTCTGCATCGTTACTTTCCGTTTTAAATCAGTTTCCCCAGGCAATAAAAGTTTACAGATCTAAAGATACACAGAGCATTTCACTCCTTATGTATTGTATAGTTGTTGTTTGTATCAGTTTGTGGCTGGTGTATGGTATAATGTTGATGGATGCTCCTTTGATATGGGCTAATGCTTTATCATTGATCCCTATCGTCTATATTTTCATTATGAAAGTTACAAATACAATCAAAGGAATTGACAAATTGTCTATTTAAACAGGAATTCAATTATACTGAATAAAAAGAGACAAACTGGATTAGTTTGTCTCTTTTTATTTAATATTTCATCATACTCTGAAATCAAATCGTTCAGTTCTACTTTTTTCGT
>JAKLIM010000378.1 GCA_022709605.1 Bacteroidota bacterium
CCTGCAATGGCTAAACAAGCGATTAAAAAAGTGTAATTAGTTATCGGCATAAACTTCCGAAGTTGCCCCATGTGATTCATTTCGTTGCTGTGAACGGCATGAATAACTGAACCCGCTCCAAGGAATAACAAAGCCTTAAACATGGCATGTGTAAAAAGATGAAACATGGAAGCCATATAACCTGTACCTTCATGTCCTTCATAACCAGAAACACCAAGCGCAACCATCATAAATCCGATTTGCGAAATGGTGGAAAATGCGAGTACACGTTTTATATCGGTTTGAACGCAGGCAATTACAGCCGCGAAAAGTGCCGTAAAAGCGCCTATATAAGCGATACCGTGTAAAACATCAGGCGCATAAAAGAAATAAACCGGGAAAAGCCGCGCTACCAGATAAACCCCCGCAACAACCATTGTGGCAGCATGAATCAATGCCGACACAGGAGTTGGACCTTCCATGGCATCGGGCAACCAAATTTGCAAAGGAAACATGGCTGATTTACCTGCACCGCCTATAAAAATAAGTGCCAACGCCCAACTCATAATGGAAGCACCCATAAATGTAACTCCTACAGTTGATGCAAACACAGTTGGGTCACCTGTATTTAATGTCTGAAAATCAAATGTTTTTGTGTAATAAGATAGAATTAATATACCGATCAGGAAAAACATATCGGCAAAACGGGTTACAATAAATGCCTTTTTCGAAGCTGCTACTGCAGATGGTTTTGTGTAGTAAAATCCTATCAGTAAATAAGATGAAACTCCCACCAATTCCCAGAAAATATACATTTGAAAAATATTGGTGGCAACAACCAATCCCAACATCGAAAATGTAAAAAGCGACAGAAAAGCATAATAGCGTTCAAACCCCTTTTCGTTCACCATGTAACCAAGACTGTAAATATTTACCATAAATGACACCGTAGTTATTACCACAAGCATCAATACAGAAATTGGATCTAACAAAATACCCAATTGTATATGCAAATGCTCGGTAAACCGAACCCATTCTGCATTATAAGGAATGATTTGTTGGTAAACTTCACCACCGAAACGGGCAGTTGTAAAATACTCCCAAGCTGTATAGTACGAAAGCAAGGTAATAATACCTAACACTGTTGTACCAATCATGCCGGCAATTTTAGGTTTCCATTTGGAATCGACAAGACCGAGCACTATAAAACTGAGTAACGGTAAAACAAGTATTAATAATGTATATTGCATAATTCTTTATTTTCGGAATATAAAATATCAATTTTCGGGAGCATCCTCTTTCAATTCGTTTAAACTATCTACTTCCACATTGCCCAGATTGCGGTAAATATTAATCACAATGGCGATTGCCACAGCTGTTTCGCAAGCCGAAATGGCTATTGTAAACAGTGCAAAGAAGAATCCTTCCATATTTTCGGGATACAAATACCGGTTGAACACAGCAAAATTTATATCGATTGAATTTAGAATTAATTCAATGGAAATCAGAATCATCAAAAGGCTTTTACGGGACAAAAAACCGTAAACTCCCGAAAAAAACATGATAAGACTTACTACCATGTATGCTTCCAATGGTATAATTCCTGAAAAGAAATTTGTAAAAGAATCAAACATAATGTATCTGGAATAACTAATATTAAATTGAAAAAGTCTCTTTAAAAATTAAGCAGGTTTTTCTATGAGCGTTTACGCGCTATCATTATTGCACCTACAATACCTGCTAAAAGCAAAATACTGATCACTTCAAAAGCAAGCAGATATTGAAATTTCCCTGTTCCCATCAGCGTTAAACCTATGTGTTTTGTGTCAAATTCGGGTTGATCGACCAAGGTATATACTTTTTTAATATTGCTGAAAATAATCACACCTGAAAACAAAGCTCCAACCACCGAAAGCACAATGGCAAGTCCGCGTTGTCTGATCGATTCGGGAGTAATACGGTCACCGGGCTTTTGCGTAAGCAAAATGGCGAAGATAAACAGCACCATGATACCGCCCGCATAAACTGCTGTTTGAACAGCAAATAAGTAAGTATATCCCAATAATAAATACAACCCTGCTGTAGCAAGCAGAACGAACAGCAAATAAGTCGCGGAACGGATTAATCGTCCGGACGATACAGCCATAATTGAAAATACAGAGATAATTACCGCTAAAATATAAAATATAATTTGTTGTGCCATAGGATAATGTGCCAATAAGTTAATGTGCTAATTTGCCAATATGCCAATTTGAAAATAAATGAGTTTTATTGTACTTAAATAACAGTGAAACTCAATTTACCCGATTCTCCCTCTCCTTTGGAGAGGGTTGGGGAGAGGTTTTTTTCTCCCTTAACTTTGATCCTTCGTGATTCAGTTGATGAACCAGGTTTTTACGTGTAAATGAAGCATTTTCGAATTGATTAGAAAACTTTATAGCATCCGATGGACAGGTAATGACACATAAGTTGCAAAAAGTGCACATTCCCAAATCGAAAACATATTTGTCCAATATCTTTTTCTTTTTTCCATCTTCAGTTTCAATCATTTGTGAAATAACCTGAATCGTGCCATTCGGACAATTTATTTGACATATTCCACAAGCTGTACAAGCATGTTCATTATTATCATCGTGTGGCATTTCAAGTTCACCTCTGAACCGATCCGAAATCTCCAAAGTATCGCGATTTTCGGGATACTGTTGCGTGATTTTTCTGGTCCAGAGTTCTTTCCACGTAACAGATAAACCGGTTAGCAGTGATTTTATGCCACCAAATAAATCTGCATTATATTGTTTAAATGATCTCATCTTATTTCTTCTTTATGTCTTTGATCTTTGTTCTTTACTCCTTGTTCTGATTAAAAAATATCTGTAAGAGTCAATCCTGTTAATACTAAAATAACCATCACCAGAATATTTACCAGATTTATTGGCAATAAGTATTTCCATTCCAGATTCAATAACTGATCGATGCGTAAGCGTGGGAATGACCAGCGAACCCATAAACTGAGGAAAATAAGGACACCTACTTTGCCCAAAAACCACATAAATGAAGGAATATACCACATGACTTGATTAAACCCGTCCCAACCACTAATTTGCAAAGGCAACCAACCACCCAGAAAAACAGTTGCAGCAATTGCAGCAATAATAAACATGTTCAGGTATTCGGCTAAATAGAAAAATCCAAATTGCAATCCGGAGTATTCGGTGTGATAACCAGCAGTAAGTTCCGATTCAGCTTCGGGTAAATCGAACGGACCACGATTCGTTTCGGCATGACCCGAAATCAGGTAAATAATAAACGCTACAAATGACGAAATATGGCCGTTGAAAATATTCCAGCAGTATGTTTGAGTTTCAATCATAGCACTGAACTGCATTGTCCCCGAAAGTACAACCATTGTCATAAGTGCAAAACCAGCTGACAGTTCGTAACTTACAAACTGCGCACCACTTCGCATGGCACCAATCATGGAGTACTTATTATTACTCGACCAACCAGCCAGTAAAACGCCAATAATTCCCAGTGACGAAACCGAAATAACGTAAAATACACCAATATTAAAATCGATGGCATGTAAATTTTTTCCAAATGGAATAGCGCCGAAAGTAAGCATCGAAGCTACAATCATAAAAAATGGAGCAGCATAAAAAAGAAATTTATCCAC
>JAKLIM010000379.1 GCA_022709605.1 Bacteroidota bacterium
AGGATGTTTCTATATTATTGTCAGGGGCGCAGTTTTGAAGTTGTGGCAAAGAGTTGGAATGGATCAGGGCCAAAGGTCAAGGAATATTGGCGTAAGGTTCAGCAACATTTATGATGGCGAGTATGCAACAACGATTTTTATGTTTGCGTAGTTTTTAACGAAAATTTGATATGAAAAAATATACTAAAGAACAAATATTGATAGCTGGAGAAATTGGCGAAGTATCTATGATTGATGTTAAGTACGTAATTTCTCTCCTTGATGAAGCTGTAATTTTGGAACGTGAACGAAAATTGCGCAAACACAATGTTAGCGGTGAGTTAGCCGTAGATAAGTGCAAGTGTATAAGATTTACAGGCGGTGATAAATGGTATTCAAATGGATGTAAGATTCATCCAAACGGCTAATTGCTGCCAACGGATCGGTAATAAAGTAAGTTAAAAACAGAAGCGATGGAAAATAAGGTGATAGTAATTGGACAACCCCCTGCAGGCATGATTGAATTGGCAGAGAAAAGGTGCATTGACTTGGTTATAGTGGAAGATCAGGAAGAGATTAGTGCAATAACTAAGCCCGCACCGATGGTTATAACAGCCCCGCCAATTATTGAGCGACATTTTGAAGATTACAAGACCGGACAGGAGAGGCGTAGAGAACGGCGAGCAAAAAAGCGTCGGGGTTTTTAATTGACTTTATTATCCGTGTTAGGTTGCGTACTTGGTTAAAAAGGCGGTTTTTTAAAGGCTTTAACAGGCGTTGCGAATGCAAAAGTTTAATTGTAAATTTGAGAAACTTAATCTAATAATATGAAAACAATTATTGTAAAAATCGACAGGTCAACAATTAGAAAAAATCCTGATGCTGGAAATACTCAATCCCATATTCTAAGGGAGATTATTTATTTATTCAATTTTTTGGGTAGTAAAAAACCCAGGTGGATGAAAGAAAAAGACGGAGTTTTTTTGGAAAGTGGTGAGCAAATATCCGGCAAGTCAATTTCGGCCGGCACGGGATTAATTTTAAAGGGACGTATAACCAATGAAGAATTATTTCGCAAACTCCTTCATCTTATTGAAAAGAAGGATTATAAGAAAATTGGAGGCGAGTTAACTCTTTCGGCAGAACACAAATACGACACAATTAATCACGCTCCCTCTCCTGAATATCTGTATGATTATGAGAAAACATTTATTAAGTGTAGTAATTGCAAAAAAGAGATTGAAGTAAATCATGTCGTGGTGGATTATATAGATGATGAAGTTTGTGTTGAAATTTGTCCTAAGTGCCACGAGTATAACACCTTTCCTAAATATGTATACGAAAAAATATCAGAAGTTGTCAAATCATGAGCCATTACTTTTATATGCTTATAAAAGCAGTGGCGAATTTGTCACGTGTCACGGCTGTATGTAGCGAAGCGGAATACTACCGTTGGCTTTGGATTTGGCCTTTGAATGGCTTTAAAAAATAGCGAGGGCGAGTATGCAACCTAACGGACGAGTGTATGACCCGTTTGGGATTAAACAGTAAAAACTTTCAAATTATAGCAAATGAATATAAATGACTTAGACTTTCAGCAAACCACCGAACCCCAAATGGGTTATGACACGATGTTATCGGCAGGTATTTGTGATACTTGTTCGATCCCTAAAATGATGAATACTGGTGATGGGATAAATGAACCACTTGACCCTATTCTTTATTGTCATAAGATGAAACGTGAAATATGTCCAGAACCACCAGAGGACAGGATGGTAGAATGTCGGTTTTATACTTGCCGATAACGTTTTGCAGGTTGCTTTAGTGGCAACCCTAACCGATAAACTTAATTGAAATTACAAACTCTAAATAACCGATAATATGTCAAAAGAAAACGAAACTAAGACATTGAAGCAACCTGCTGTTATACGCTGGGTGGCTTCTTCCGAAAGAATACCCGAAAATAGACAGAAAGTTCTTTGCTTCAATGGATATAGAATGATTGAAAATAGTTGGTGTTTACATACCGACCAAGATTCAGAATGGTTCAAAAGAACTTTCACTCATTGGACGGAAGATGTCTCGCCACCTTGCGTATAACGGTACTCAAATAAAAACAGAAGCGATATGAAAGAACAACTTTTGAAAATTGTACTACGCTACGTTGATAACACAAAAGAAGCCAACGACCTCGTAAGCGAGCTTTTGGTTTTATTTGATGTTAGCGTTTCGTTTGGCGTGTACAGAGGTTACAAAATAGCAGAATCAATACAAGGTGGTTTTGAAATTAGCGTTTGGGATGGTAAAGAATGGAGGTTCTTACTGATTAGAAAATCTGAAGAAGATTGTAAACAGTTTATAGACCTGTTTCTAAAGCCAAATGAACGCTAACGGACAGGTGTAAAAAATCGTTTTAATGTTTTTTACACAGTTGTTATTGGCAGGGCTGCGTTAGATTTCAGTCACGGTGCCAGGTGGAGTTTTAAATTAAAATTATAGTGCGATGGGTAAAAGAAAATTTTTAAAACGGTTAAGGACTTCATTAAAATGGAATCTGTATCAGAAATGGATTTTTCGGCTACGGTGTAAAACTATTAAAGGTGGTTGTAAAAAATGTGGTGGTGACCTATTTATATCACCAGTAGGCTTTTTCTGTAAGAATCCAAACTGCGACAATGCGATGTGTGCGGGCTAATTTTAATTTGAAACATGCGCAACTTGGCGCACCGTAGTCTTGCCAATAACGGACACTGGTATATTTAAGCGAAGCGACCCGTCATGGTTAAATATACCTGTAGTTAGGGTTAGTTATAGCATTAGATGGAGAAACAAATAAAATTAGAGCGATGGAAAGGATTAAACTGAATTTAGTGGACGATCCCGACTTATTAGTGAATAAGGGGGATGCGTGGATTGTTAAGGGAAGGGAAGATAATTTACAGTTAGTAATTGTCTGTCCGGGTTGTGGAAGAGTGTCGGCGAGTGCGGGCAATCACGTCTATAATCCAGACACGAAAAGTTATCATCCCAGCATAGTACATAATACTGATCTTGGCGGGTGTGGATGGCATGGGTGGTTAAAGGATGGTGAATTTTATCCAGTGTGAGCGATGGCAATTTTATTTGTTTAGCGTCAGAGATAATTAACCCTAACGGACCGGTGTATGTGGAGGCCGGTTCTTACGGCTTACATGTACACGTAGTTATGAGCAGGCGAGATTAGATTTCGTCCAGAAACAAAACAACAAAGCGAAGGATTTATAAACTTAATACTTACGAAAATGAAAGCACTAACAGACAAAATTATTGAAACATTGGAAGATAGACATCGCCATTTTATTGGTAGCCTTGCAACAAAAGAAACCATTGCAGAATCAGAAGGTTATAGACAAGGACTTTTGACTGCAATAGAAACAATCAAGACGTTAGAAGCATCGGCAGAGTTTGATGAAGTTGCAAGGGTTGTTATGAAACACTTAGCTAATCCTGAAAAATATCACCCTCATCACAGGGTAGTTCTTGACAGCACCCATGCGGAATTATTAGAGGGGAAACAGAGTACAGGACAGGTATTGGATTATATAACGGATTAGGATTAATCGCATGGTCAAACGCATGGTAATTGTGTCCATGCCAATAGAAATATGAGTAAAAAAATAAAAACAAGAACA